>CAYUIL010000137.1:2482-5946 GCA_964444715.1 uncultured Pirellulales bacterium
CAAACTGTGGTCCAGGAGCTTGCGGCCGGCACTATTAAGGCGATTGAATTTGAAAGCGAAAGATTTGTGCGTCCGACCGGAGTTATCATACGAAAAGACAGGGTGCTAAGCCCGGATACGCGATACCTGATAGACCTTCTTTGCAAAAAATCATAATTGCCGCGTTGCTGACGGCCAACCATAAATCCAATATGCAAATCAAGGCGGTGATATTCGATTTGGACGGGACGATAACCGAGCCGTTTTTTGATTTCGACGCGATTCGTCGCCAGATGGGTTTCCCACCGGATGCAGGGCCAATTCTGGAGCTGATGGAGAGGATGACACCTCAGCAGCGGCTGGATGCAGAGAGGATTTTGCGGTCTCACGAGGAAAGGGCGGTTGCAGAATCAAAGCTGAACCCGGGAGCCAGGGAAACTCTCGACGCGCTTCGGGAAAGAGGTATTCTCATAGGGATATTGACCCGCAACAGGCGCAGCAACGCGCAGGCGGTTGCGGACAAGCATGGTTTGAAGTTCGACGCGGTGGTTGGGCGAGAAGAAGGCCCCGTTAAGCCGGATTCCTTTGGCGTTGAGTATCTGTGCCGGCAGTTCGGCATCGAACCGCAGGAGGCACTTGTGGTTGGTGATTATCTTTTCGATTTGCTCTGCGCTAAAGCTGCGGGCGCCGTCGCCGTGCTTTTGAAAAATCACCGAAGGGCCAACGAATTTGCGCAGCACGCCGATTTTGTTATTGAAAACATCGCCGAGATACTCAAGATTATCGAAGGCAGGAAAGATGTTTTACCGCAGACCTGTCCTGAGCGAAGTCGAAGGAGACCGCAGAGAAAAAAATAAATAATGAATGAAATTTTAACGTTAAGAATGTAATAATTGGGAACTGTCCCTATTTACCCCCCTTCGAGGCCCGTATAGGGCAAATTCGCCCGCCGGATAGCGTCGGCATTTTGATTTTTGTATTGTCATTTTACATTGTTTTATGTGCCGTTTAGAGTATCAAAAATCGCGCATCGAGCATAAAAAAGCCTCAGTTCCCGCATTTTCCCCTTGACATTTTTAATCTCCTGCTGGTAGTATAAACGTAGTATGGACTTTGTCATTTGGCGGGGGCCAAATCGACCAATAAAGAATAAAGAAGGAGAGAAACGATGAAAAGGCTGCTTTTTTTAACTTTGTGCCTGTTATTCGCTAGTACGATGGCACTGGGCGACTGGAATGTGGGCGACGGGCACAAAATGCACTACCCACAGTTACCGGATCCTAATGGTTGGGGCGTGGACAACACCTATCCGATCTTCTTGGCCGATGACTGGACGTGCTCTAATACAGGCCCTGTCAAAGACGTACACTTTTGGGGTGCCTGGCAGGGGGATCTGGTGGGTACAATCGAATATATCAGATTGGAAATCTTTAGTGACGACCCCAATGGCGGCGGGCCGCGCACCCGTCTGTGGCACGATAATTTCTATTCTGACCCTGGCACCGACCAAATGGGGTTCAAGGTGCGAAAGTGGGGAGAAGGGGATCAAGGGTGGTACCACCCCGGTGCGATGATGTACATAAGTCACGACCACGTCAACATCTGGCAGTACAATTTCTCGATCCCCGAAGGGTCTGCATTCACCCAGGAAAAGGGGAAAAACTACTGGCTATGTATCTTCGCTGAGATTCCAGACAGCAATGTATATCAATTCGGCTGGAAAACATCAATCTCCGAACACCATGGAGGCGATGCCGTTTGGGACGATCCTGGTGAAACAAATTGGCGGACGCTTACAGACCTGGGTGGAAAACCGCTCGACTTGGCCTTTGTAATCACACCCGAGCCGGGGACGGTGTTGCTGTTGGGGTTTGGGGGATTAGCAATGTTTCGTCGGCGGAGGGACTAGTGCATGAAATGTGAAGAGTGAAGCGTGAAGCGAAAAATGTAAGGCGCAAAACCATAAGGTAGAGTTCAAAACGAGGAATGTTTAAAAAGGGCTGCAGGAGCAATCCGCCTGTGGCGGATAAATCCCGTAGCCCGTTTTTTGTTTTGAGAGGCGAGGGGATAATTGGGGGATGGTTGGGATAATTGGGGACAGTTCCCAATTTTAAGTTTATAATTAGATGAAGAACGATGAATAACACACTAATAAATTGGATAGTTGCAATAACATTACTGACAGGTGAGCTTTGTTTGGTCCAGGGTTGCGGCGATGTCTCTGCTGCAAAACCTGTTGTCGCCAAGCAAGAAAGGCCTGTTGATGAAATTCTGGCTAAGATGAATGAAACTGCGGGGCATCTCAAGTCATATCAATGCAAAGTTGAATATCTTTTCAGCCAGCCGGTGCTCGAATCGAAAACCTTGCGGACGGGAACGTTGTGTTATGCGAGATTCGGCAATGGCTCGAAGCTCCGTATAAATTTCGATACCCTCAAGCAGGATGAGGAACAGGAGCAGAAGTATATCGAGCACTACATATTTGATGGTCGATGGCTGACCCACATCGACTGCCAGATTAAGCAGGCGCAGAAAAGGCAGTTAGCCGAACCCAATGAGTCGATTGATGCATTTGAACTTGCCAGGAGAAACTTTCCTATAATCGGCTTCAGCAAAACCGATGATTTGGAGCAGCAGTTCGAGGTCAGTTGTGTTGATGAGCCGAATGGACTTATACATCTGCATTTGAAGGTCAAACCCGATTCGATTTACAAGGACGATTACAAATCGGTCGAGGTTTGGATTGATAAAGGAGCGATGTTGCCGGCGAAAATTATGGCGGTTTCCACCGAGGGTGATATTTACGAGATAAAATTTGTCGTGCCGAAGGCCAATGAGAAGATTGATGAAAAGGTTTTTGAGTTTACAATTCCTGATGGCTTCGGAGTAGAAATAACGTCGTTTAAGGAAAGCAAAAAGAAAAGTGACCGGGAATCAACGCGAAGTTTGGACCTGAACTAATGCAAAAGGAGAAACTTAAAAATGATTGGGAAACTACCTGAAGACATATTGGAAGCAGTTCTCGAAACGGTGCCTGTTGAATTCTCCGTCGTTGACGGGAATGATAAGGTTCTGGCGTGGAATAAGCATCAAACGAGGATATTTAAAAGGCCAACCGCTGTCATCGGCAGAGACGTTCGTAATTGCCACCCGCGGAAAAGCATTGACAAGGTGGAGAAAATCCTGCAGGAGATGAAGGAGGGGAAAAGAGACAAAGCGCGTTTCTGGATAGACCTGCCTATCGGCCCGGACAAGTTGAAACAAAAAGTTCTTATCGAGTATTATGCGCTGAGGGGTCCTGAACGGACATACCTGGGTTGTCTGGAAGTTACCCAGAATATCGAAGAGCTGCGGTCGCTGGCCGGTGAAAAACGATTGCTTGATTAGAAAAGCGTGGCGACGCTTACGAGATAAATTTTGCAGAGTCAAAGGTCAATGAGAAGATTGGCGAAAAGGTTTTTGACTTTACTATTCCCGATGGTTTT
>CAYUIL010000138.1:0-5870 GCA_964444715.1 uncultured Pirellulales bacterium
AACAAGGTAGCCGTAGGGGAACCTGCGGCTGGATCACCTCCTTTCTAAAGGATATTTAGACGGTGTTCGCCGTAAGGCGGATACTGGGTACCCGAGAACCATTCGGGGACCAGTCAGGCATTTTCGTTGCGTTGGCATTCCCTCCGTCGCCCTTGGGGCTATGGAGGGTAGCACTGTTACTTGTTATTTAGGCCCCGTGTGACCCACGGGGCTTTTTTTATTTCGCTAAAGCTTCCAACTCCCACCCTCCGCAGCGGCAGCGGCTTTGCCGCTCAGGCGGGTTCCTTTCCTATGCCAAGATTTATGAAATTTTTGTTGACAATCCCAGCGAAGTCGTTATTAAGAAATAATAAGATTGTTCTTTCTTAAAAAGGACACCCATTTTATGAAAGGCAAGACACACTTGGGAGAAGGGCATATCAGGCGGAGGACTTGTAATTCAGCTAAATCCCCCGAAAGAGGAAATTATCTGCGCTTATTTTCGCTTTATTTAGGAGGACAGGACAATGGGTAAAAAAATTCTATTCACGTCTTTGGTCTTATTTGCATTCGGGATTTCGACTTCTTTGGCAGTTCCCGGTCGTCGGAATATCCATGCTGAACCTGTCAAGCCCGACGAGGCACGTAAAGTTCTTGAAGGACGTGCAGGCGCAGTATCCCAAATCGAATCGTTTGGAATAAGCGGGGTCGGCTCGGGGGAACGAATTACAGAGTTGGCACGTGGTTTGAGAAACGACCCAAACCTGATTTACAAATTTGTTCGAGACAACATTGATTACACGCCTATCTATGGTTATGTAAAAGGGCCGGAGATGACGCTGCTGGACGGCAGCGGCAACGACTTCGACCAGGCGTCATTGCTTGTTGCTCTGTTTCGACAAGCAGGATTCACCGCTAACTACGTCTACGGTGTTATTCGGCTGAACCCGACGCAAATAACTGACTGGCTAGGCACTTCAAATGACCCTGATGTCGTCGGAATGTTGCTCGGCTCAGCGGGAATACCGGCAATAATATATGTATATGGGGACGGCAGTTTGGCGTACGTGGATTTAGACCACGTGTGGGCAAAGGTAAACATCGGCGGCACCGATTACGTGTTTGACCCGAGCTTCAAAAGTTACTCTTCGACGGCGGGGATAAATTTACAATCGGCGATGGGTTACGACCCTAACACATTTCTGGCCAGAGCCAGCGCGGGGGCGACCATTGAAACGGACTACGTCAAGGATATAAATAAGCCGAATCTGACGGCAGACCTCAGCTCATACAGCACCAATCTGATAAACCACATCAGGGCAAATTCACCCGCGGCCACATTGAAAGAGATAATCGGTGGTCGAACCATAGTGCCTGCTGCAACGGTGCCTCGACAGACGTCATTACCATATCAGCAGTCGATTACTTATGAGTGGACGGAGATTCCGTCTGCTTACAAAGTATCGCTGCGGATACAGCATCGCGGCATTGATACGGTGGTCTATTCAGACCAGATTTACGGCAAGCGATTAACACTTTTTTATAACACATCAAACCAGCCAGTCCTTGCGCTTGACGGACAAACGCTGGCAACCGGCAGCGCCACAACCCCGGGCACAAGTCAGCCCATTACTCTAACGGTGAATCATCCATACGCGGCAAACGGCGGGACATATTGTGACGACAGCCAGACGGCATACATAACCGCGGGCGGGTCATATCTGATAGTCAACGGCTGGGCCGGCACCGGTTCAAAAATCATAGAAGAGCATCGCAGGTTTCTAAAGCAGAACCGCCACGCCGGCGGGACCGAGACATCGGAACCGGTTCTGGGTGAATCGCTGGCAATGGTTGGGTTTACCTGGCTTGCCGAGTGCTCCCGCGCAAGTCAAATATCTGACCAGATTGCCAATACTGCGACAATAGACCATCACACATTGGGTATCTGCGGGCAGTATGACGCTCCGTATATTGATATGCCGATGTGCCTGAGCAGTGTCATCAGCCGTGCTGGCGACCAGTCAAAAGAGCAGGCGAGTTTCTTTGTCAGCAGCGGGCAAAGCAGCGCTTTTGAATGGGGTGTGATAGAGCAGCTTCAGCCGCACAGTGCTGTATCAACGGTTAAGCTTATCGATATTGCCAATGGCAAAAGCTACAACAAGATTTTCGATGCCACAAGTGCAAATTATTATAGCACTATAAGATCGCAGCTTGTGAACTACGATTCCTGGGAGCTTTCCAACGTTGATATGTATATTGACGCGGGATATCGGGTGATTTTACCACAGGATGGGGACCTCGGTGAGGGTGACTGGACTGGAATAGGGTTTCTTGCGGTTAGTCCCTATGAAGACCAGATTGCTCATATCATTTCCGGCGGATTCAGCGGCGGCTTCGGCATCATTCCTTGGCTGTTGTCAGGCATCGACACTATATTTGGCTGGTTTTCCGATAATCACCCCACAGGCAAAGACCCAATCGATTTAGTAACGGGAGATTACCTTTACGAGAACAGCGACCTGACTATCGGCAGCAGTGGTTACCCATTCAGTATCGATTTCAAACGTTCCTACAGTTCCGGCGCATCATTAGACAACGGCCCTCTGGGACTGGGCTGGAAGCATAATCTGGGTGTTTCCGCTGCTTTATCGAGCGATGGATTTCAGGGACTTGGAGCGGATTCCCCGATTGACGCTGTGAGTAGCATTGTCGAATCATACGTCAGCATAGACCTGCTTTCGCCGACCAAGACGAACCTCCGTCTTACTACAGCCACAATGTCCCATCGCTGGTTTATGGACCGCTTGATAAATAACGTCGTCACCATCGACCAGCCGGGCAACAGTATGCAGTTTGTGAAACTGCCAGACGGCAATTATAATCCTCCGCCCGGCGAGGCGGCAAAGTTAAGCACTCAGCCGGATAGCAGCTACTTGCTAAGAACCAAGCACGGCGAGTATCTGGACTTTGACCCCAATGGCCGAATCGCCACTTGGAGCGACCCCAACAATACCGTCAGCTATAGCTACGATGTTAATGGTAAACTGTTGCAGGTAAGCAATCAATTTGGCCGGTCGATTGGTCTGAGCTATGACGTCAATGATGCAAATCACATTGCCTCCGTAACTGATTCAGCAGGAAGGACTGTTCATTTTGGATATGATGTAAAAGGCAATCTAACAACGATTACCGACGCCAACGGATTTATAACCACTTTTGTTTATGACCCCAATAATGACGGTCAAATCACGAGGATATATTATCCGACGGAGCCGAACAATCCGTTTGTGACCAATGTCTATGATTCGCTCGGCCGGGTTAAAACACAAACCAACGCTAATGGTTTTACCTACCAATACTACTATACCGGCTATCGAACGGAAGAAGCCGACCCCTGCAACTATTCGAATGTCTATACCTTTAACGACTATGGTCGAGTTTTAACCCAGACAGACCCATTAGGCAATCAGACCGGCTATGAATACGATGGTCAGTTGAGAAAGACGGTTGTGACACAGCCGAGAGGTAACGCTTCACGGTATATCTACGACGCCAACCACAATGTCCTGCAGAGCATTCAGATACCTGTGCCCGGAGCGAACGAGCCGAACATAGTTGAAGCGTTCACATACGAGCCGAACTTTAACAGGATAGCAACCTATACTGACCCCAATGGTCGAGTTACTACATTCCAATATTATTCAAACGGTAAACTGAAAGAGTTAGACCAGCCGGCAGTTGATGGGAACATCCCGCGAACACTTTTTACCTATAATTCTCATGGCCAGACCGAAATCGTTACCAACCCGGAAGGTATGGTCGCAAAATATCAATATGACCCCAACGGCAATTTAATTAGCACCGTCGTGGATTATGGTGTTGAGCCAAACAAACTCAATATCACCACGTCAATGACCTATAGCGCGACAGGAGATGTCAATTCGACAACCGACCCGCGAAGTAATACAACCAAGTTTGAGTACGATGCTATGCGCCGGCTCATAAAGGTAATCTCACCGGAGACGTTCAATTATATTACGCTTTATGAATATTACCCTGATGGCAGTTTAAAAAAGCTGTCTCGACAAACAGACGACCCTTATCAGTGGCAGGTAACGAGTTATACATACACGCTTTCGGGTAAAATCGAGACCGTAGCTGACCCCAATGGCGATGTTACAGAGTTTGAATACGATGCCCTCGACCGGCTTTGGAAAACAATAGACGCTGAAAATCATATCACAACCCGGCTGTATGATGCGGGGGGCAGATTGTGGAAGGTCATCGACGCAAACGACAATAATTCAGTCGTTTACACATATAACGCCAATGGCAGTATCGATACGCTGAAGGATGCAAAAAGCAATACCACCACCTATCAATATGACGGGCACAACCGGCTCAAAAAGACGATTTACCCCGATTCCACGTTCGAGCAGCTAAGCTATGATTTGGCGGGCAACGTATCCCAGAAACAGAACCGCGGTGGTCAAACAATCAGTTATACATACGACCCGCTTAATCGGCTTAAAACCAAAACCCTGCCTGGCTCACAGCAGATACAATATACTTACGACCTCACAGGAAGAACGAAGACCGTTACTGATTTGGTAGGGACAATTCAGCATAGTTACGACAGCGTCGGTCGGCTTGTCGGAGTTACATATCCAGACGGTAAAAACGTCTCTTATCAATATGACACCAGCGGAAATCGCCTGCGACTAACCTATCCCGACAGCACATACGTCACCTACGATTATGATAATTTAAACCGCCTGACTTATATCCGGGACGCGGGTAGCTCAATGGTCGCCCATTATGATTACGATGCCCTGTCGCGACGGACTGGCGTGCAGTTCGCCAACGGCACATCGGCAACGTATCTTTACAACATCGCTGACCGACTGCTTACCCTGAACAATCAGATGACCGACGCCAGCCGAAGTTTCGCATACAGTTATGACAAGGTCGGCAATCGCTTGACGATGACAACAGATGGAGCCAACCTGCACCAATATAGTTACGACAAGATATACCAGTTGACCGGCGCTGATTATCCGGCGGGCTTCTTCGCAGCAGATACAAACTTCAATTACGATACGGCCGGAAATCGTGAATCCGTGATTGCAGGCGGCACAACAAATTATGCAACAAACAATCTCAATCAGTACACCTCGGTTGGCGGCGTTGTGTATTCTTACGACAGCAACGGCAACCTGACTTATGACGGAAACAATACCTATACCTATGATGCCGAGAACCGGCTAATAACTGCTGACAGAACCGGCGTCAGCGTAAGCTATCAATATGACCCGTTTGGCAGAAGAATCAGCAAAAACGTCAACGGAACGATAACCAAATACCTCTATGACGGTGACCAGATAATCTGTGAGTATAACGGCTCAGGCAAACTTGTCCGCAAATTCCTTTATGGGACCAGAATTGATGAACCGGTACGTGTGACTAATATTCTTCCCTCAGCCGACCTTGTTCAGACCGGCGTTGTAGATTTCGCAGATATAGCATTGCTGGCGAGTGTATGGCTACTCGACATTAACGACTCCACCTTTGACCCCAACGCTGATTTGAACACCGACAATGTGATTGACCTAACGGACGTGAAACTACTGGTTTCGTGTTGGCTGGGTGATGGTGTAAGAGTTGAGCATCTTTATTACCATTTCGATGGTCTTGGCAGCGTAATTGCTCTGACAGGCTCGGAGGGCCAACTTGTTGAAGACTACCATTACGATATCTACGGGCGAGTAAGCACCACCAGTTCCGTCGGTAATTCGTATCTATTCACTGGCCGCCAGTACGATCCTGAAACGGGATTATATTACTACCGTGCCCGCTACTATTCGCCGAAGATTGGAAAGTTCTTACAGATG
>CAYUIL010000139.1:0-5859 GCA_964444715.1 uncultured Pirellulales bacterium
GGTTTCGATTCAATCTCAAGATGTCCGCCCATCTCTTCCAATCTCTCGCGGATACTGAGCAGCCCGAACTCTGCTCTTTTGCTCGCCATTGTCCTGGCCTCTGCCGGGTCAAAGCCGATGCCATTGTCTTCGACAATGACTTCTATCGAATCGTCCGTTCTGCGAATGGAAACCCTGACCTTGTCGGCGTTGGCGTATTTGATGACGTTGATAAGCAGCTCGCGGACGTTTCTAAACAGCAGCACTCGGACGTCGTCGTCTAAGGGTTTGGGCCGGCCGTCGTCCTTAAACTCGGTGGCGATGCCGTGTTTGTCGCGGACCTGTTCATTGAGCCATTCAGCGACCGCCGCCTCAAACCCAAGCTCATAAAGTATCGGGTTGCTCAGGTCAAACGTCAGAGACCTCGTGTCCTGAATCGCTTTTTCGAGCGAGGTGCTCACATCTTCGAGGGTCTTGGCCAGTGGCGGTGATGTCGCCGAAGCGTGCAGGGAATCGAGTTTGATTTTTGCCAGTGCCAGCGACTGGCTTACCTGGTCGTGAAGTTTGGTAGCAAGACGATGTCTTTCATGCTCTTCGGCCAGGGTCAATTCCGAAGCCAGAGACTTAAGCTGTGCCTGGTACTCTTTAGCCCTTTTTTCTGCGCGCTTACGCTCGGCATTTTTCGCAATCTTCCATTTGCCTTCCTTTTGGACAAGGGCCAACTGATGGTTATTGGCCACATTTACAATTTCAGATGTCCCACATTTATCGAGGCAGTATGCGCAAACAGCAATTATCGGGAATCTGTCGAACGTCCCATTTATCTGCGCCTCATACTTGATGAAGCTTTCCCAGGTTCCTTCATCAAGCCAGGTTGTGTTACCATTTATCCTCGCACCCGCATATCCATTGCTTAAAGCCAGGTTGAGTTTACCCATCCATCCTTTTATCACCCGTTCCCTGTCAAAAATGCCCCGGTCAAGATACCACTGGTCGTGTGGGAGGATTTCTATTTGCCCTTTTTTTAGACATTTGTCGAAATCGGGCATAGTTTTTTTCATAGCACTTTTGGCTTCCGTCGGGTCAAGGGGGGCGGAAGTAATCCACATACAGAATTCATTATTTTCCAGCCCCGCTTTGAAGTAAGGAACAAGGGCGTTAATCAGGTCTTCTTTTGTCCTGTAAAACAGGCAAACATGCGTGCCCCACGGGACGCCGCCTAATACATCAATTCCCGTTTCCCTGATGAGTTGCTTTGTTTCTTTCATCATCTATCTCCTTTTTGTTTTAGCGGCGTCGTCATTGTGGCCTTGCAGCCGGCGCCTGGTTTCGATTCAATCTCAAAGCGTCCGCCCATCTCTTCCAGACCCTCGCGGATGCTGAATAGTCCGAATTCCGCTCTTTTAGCTGCCATTGCCCTCGCCTCCATTGGGTCAAAGCCGATGCCGTTGTCCTCGACCGTAACTTCTATCGAGTCGTCAATCCTCCGGATGTGGACCTTCACCTTGTCGGCATTGGCGTACTTGATGACGTTGATAAGCAGCTCGCGGACGTTTCTAAACAGCAGCACTCGCACATCCTCGTCTAAGGGTTTCGGCTGGCCATCGTCCCCAAACTCGGTGGCAATGCCGTGCTTGTCGCGGACCTGCTCATTGAGCCATTCCGCAACTGCTGCCTCAAATCCCAGCTCATGAAGTATCGGGCTGCTCAGGTCAAACGTCAGCGACCTTGTGTCCTGAATTGCCTTTTCGAGCGAGCCGCTTATATCTTCGAGGGCCTGGGCCAGTGGTTGATGAGAAGCCGCTGAGGCGTGCAGGGTATCGAGCTTGATTTTTGCTAATGCCAGCGACTGGGTAACCTGGTCGTGGAGTTCGCTGGCTATACGCCTGCGTTCCCGTTCCTCAGCCAGTGCCAACTGCGCCGCTAATCGCTTAAGCTGTTTCTGATACTCAAGGAGCTTGTGCTCCGCCTGCCGTCGCCTTGTCTGTTCGTCGATACCCCTAAGCCCCGTCGATATGTCGTAGGCAAGCTCCTCAAGCAGCTTGACCTCCTCCTGGCCGAAGGCGTCCTCCTCGTCCGCATACACGTTTAGAGCGCCAATGACCTTGTTCTCGCTGAAAATCGGTATCGCAGCCGACGAGCGATACCCCCGCTTTATCGCTTCGGCGCGCCACGGCTCGTATCGCGGGTCGGTGGCGATGAATCGCATAACGTCGGGCTTGGCCGTCTTCACCGCTATACCGCTCGGCCCCATACCGTGCTCGCTGTCGTTGTAAGTTATCTTCACCGACTCAAGATAACCTTCTTCGAAACCCGCCTGTGCCTGCGGCACTATCAGTTTGCTTTTCTCATCGCAGAACCCTATCCATACCATCCTGTATGCATACGTAACAATCGTCTTGCATACTTTCTTCAGCAGCTCATCTCTGTCCTGTATCCGGAATATGGACTGATTTACGTCGGTAATCGTCTCCATCACGCGGTTTAGCCGCACCATCTCTTCTTCGCCTTTTTTGCGTTCGGTGATGTTCCGGTCAACTACTACAATTCCAGTCACATTCCCGTGGCCATCCCGCAGGGGCACCTTGGTTGTCAGGATGCAGGAGGGGTTGCCTGCCTTGTCCGGGCACATCCTCTCGCGGTTGATAACAGAGCGGCCCGTTCGCATCAGCTTCTGTTCGTCGTCAAAAAACCGCTGTGCCTTGGAGTGCTCGTATAAGTCAAAGTCCGTCCTGTCTATGATATCGCTCTCGTTTTTTACGCCCTCGTAGTCAAGCACCGCCTTGTTGCATAAAATAAACCGGCTGTTTCTGTCTTTTATATACACCTTGTCAGGTATATGGTCTATCAGCGTCCGCAGGAGATTTCGCTCCTCTTTTAGCTGCTCCTCTGCCCGCTTGCGCTCGGTGATGTCATAAGCAACCTCAATTGCACCAATAACGTTGCCGGTCTTATCTTTCACAGGGGCTGCTTTCATCAGCCAAGAACCTAAATCGGGAGACCAGTGTGGCTGATTTTGTGGCGTTAATTCGGCACCTTGTGGTTCTCCGGTTTCTATCGTTTTCGTGACAGGGCAGCCCTTACAGGGTCCGTCGAGGCCCCAGGCGTGGTAACATTTTTTTCCTTGTATCTGTGATAGCGATAGGCCGGTTGCTTTCAGATATGCCCTGTTGGCCCACAGGATATTGTGGTTTATGTCATGATAAGCGATTATTTCGCTGGCATTATCTAAAATTAAAGTTTTTTCATATTCCGATTTTAGCAGCGCCTCCTCCGCCAGCTTGCGCTCGGTAATGTCTGTGTGAACTGCAACCCAGACTGGCCCATGCTCAGGATGTACGAATGTAGAAACGTTTGCATAACACCAGAAAGGTGTGCCGTCCTTCTTTATGTTGGAAACTTCCCCGCTCCATACACCAGTTTTCTTCAAAGAGTGCTGGATGTACTTTGCTGTCTCTTCAGGACTCTTTTCAATGGGGGCATTGACTACTGAGATGTTTTTCCCGACCAGTTCCTCATGACCATAGCCGAGCATTTCCTCAAATTTAGGGTTGGTATAGACAATCGTAGAATCGCTAACTCTGGTGAGAATAATCCCCTCAGCCATATTTGTCATGATTTTACTGTGAAGACGCAGCTCCTCCTCCGCCTTCTTGTGCTCGGTGATATCCTTACATGCACCTCGGTAACCTTTCAGACTTCCCCTCTCATCGAGAACCGGAACTCCCGTCGTCCGAAGCCAGCGCTGGTTGCCCTTTCTATCCTCATACAATGCCTCGAAGTCCTTTATAGGGTCCTTCCTTTGGAATATCTCTCCGATGGCACTTTGGGCGCGATGTGCCTCTTCGGCGGGCATAAGGTCAAAAGGTCTCTTGCCTACCAGTTCCTCGGCAGCAACGCCGAAAATATCCTTCGCCGCACCCGCGCAATAGGTGAAAACGCAGTTCTCATCCACCTCCCATAGCAAATCAGCCGAGCTTCGTAATATGTCCCTGAACCGTTCCTCGGTCTGCACAAGCGATTCAGAAATCGCCTGTGGTCGGAGCGGCTCTACCTTGGCTGGTTTTCTGTCGCTCTTGCGAACCTGCTCTGGCCGCTCGCTATTCTTTTTCGACCCGCGCATAGTAACTTCCCAATCTGCAACCTATGCACAAAAACCGTCTAAAATAACAGCCACGCCGCTTGGTATTCCGACCGCGAATTGCCTGTTTATATGTTCCGCTCCATTATTATGGACATAGAAATCTCCCCTCGCCGCACCCCCATTCGACGCACGCCAACTACGCGTGCCTAAACTACGCACACTTACCCCACCATATCATTCCCCCAATCTATGGTAAAATTCTAAATCGAGGACAGGGAATGTCCAGCAAAATCCGGATAAATATGAAAAAAATATCCGGCAGCAACCTGGATTAACGCTCCCTCTCAGGCCAATTTCTTATCTAAAATATCCGCGGCCACTTTTGGATTTGCCCGGCCTTTTGTTTTTTGCATCACCTGGCCCAATAGATACCCTCTCGCCTTGCCGCTTTTCTTGCCGCCTGCCTTGAAATCCTCAACCGCCTGCGGGTTATCTTTAAGCACCTCGTCAACTATGCCCTCTAATTCACCCGCGTCGCTTTTTTGAATAAGATTCAACTGCTCTGCCAATGCTCGCGGGTCTTTGCCTGTTTTAACCATTTCCTCTAAAATTGTATTCGCGGCGGTTGCGCTAATCTCGCCCGTCTGTGCCATTTTGGCAAGCTGGGCAACATCACTGGCACTCGGGCCAAGCTCGGCAATACTGCAACCTCTGGTATTTGCCAGCTTAAGCCCGACCTGTGTTACCAGATTGCAGATGCGTTTTGGCTCGCCTCCTGCCCCAACGGCCGACTCGAAGAAATCAGCGACCGTTCGCTCATCGGTTAACACGCCGGCGTCATAGTCGCTCAAGCCGTATTCTTTGACATAACGCAATCGTCGCACAAGCGGCAGCTCGCACAGCCGGGACTTAATCTCATTTAGCTGCTGCTCATTTATCTGCACCGGCACAAGGTCCGGGTCGGGGAAATAGCGGTAGTCGTGCGCCTCCTCTTTTTCCCTTTGCAAAACCGTAACTTCCTTCGCGTCGTCCCAGCCGCGGGTGCTCTTATTGCCCATCTCCATTACTTCGCCGGTTTCGAGGAAGCGGTCAAGCTGTCTGTCGATTTCGTATTCGATGCTTTTTTCGAGCGCTCTGAAGCTGTTGAGATTTTTGACTTCGACAATCGGGGTTTTGAATTGCTGGCCGGCTCTGCCTGTCCCGAGCGCAGTCGAGGGGGTGATAACGAGGTTCACATTCGGCTCGAAACGCATATGTCCTTTTTGCATATCCGCTTCCGAAATGCCCAGGTATCTGACTATCCGCTGCAATTCTTCGGCCAATTCCCGCACTTCGGCTGCACCGTTCATATCCGGCTCGGTAACAATCTCCAATAACGGCGTTCCCGCCCGGTTCAAATCCACCTGCGAAAAATTACCTGCCGTATGCAGGTTCTTGCCCGCGTCCTCCTCCAGATGTACCCGCCGGATTCTGATTTTCTTCAGCCCGTTGCCTGTCGGTATCTCAATATGTCCGTTTACAGCTAACGGCAAGTCATACTGGCTTATCTGGTAATTCTTCGGCAAATCCGGGTAATAGTAGCTTTTGCGGTCCCACTTGGTGAACTTTGCAATTTGACAGTTCAGCGCCAGCCCCGCCAGCGTTGCGAACTCCACCGCCTGCCTGTTCATAACGGGCAATACCCCTGGCATCCCGAGGCACACCGGGCACACCCTGCTGTTGGCTTCCTCGCCGAAACCGAGCGCGCAGCCACAGAACATCTTTGTCCGCGTGCAAAGCTGCACGTGAATCTCAAG
>CAYUIL010000140.1:0-5743 GCA_964444715.1 uncultured Pirellulales bacterium
AAAGGCGGCGGTGGGAGTCGAACCCACGAATAACGGTTTTGCAAACCGTCGCCTTGGACCACTTGGCTACGCCGCCAAACTATAGACATACGGCAGTTTATCGGGAAATCGTCCATCTCGCAATAGATTTTAGCGACGGTCGGCAGCCCTCGGCGGCTGGTGAACGCTCATACCGAACGCATCCTCCCATGCTTCTTTTAATACCTCTGAGACGGTCGGGTGGGGGAAGCTGACGTCGTGGAATTTTTCGCTTGAGCCGATGAGCAGACGAGCACCAGCCGCAAGCTCGGTAACACCTGCGCCGACCATTGCGACGCCTAAGATTTTGTCGGTTGCCTTGTCGCGGATGACCCGTATTTCGCCTGTGGTTTCGTTGTGTGCGACGCTCCTGCCGTTGGCCTTGAAAAATCCCCTGCCGACGATAACTTCGATACCTTCTTTTGCGCATCCGTCCTCGGTCTTGCCGACGGAGGCGATTTCGGGGAAGGTATAGACTGCTCGCGGTATCAGCGAGTAGTCGGCGATTTTGGCGTTGCCGCCGAGGACATTTTCGGCTGCGACCTCGGCCTCTGCGAATCCGCCGTGCGCAAGATACGTCGTGCCGACTGCGTCGCCGATGGCGTAAACGCCGGCGACATTTGTCTGCATCTTTTCGTTGACCTTTAGTGCGGCGCCATTCATCTGCAGCCCCAGTTTGTCGATTGTTTGCTTGTCGCAGGTCGCCTTTCTGCCGACCGCGACGAGGACCTTCTCAGCTTCAAGGGCCTGTCCTGACTGCAAAGTTATTTTTGCTGTGTCTCCAGCGACATTAACCGATGTTACCTTTTGGTTGGTGAGGATATCGATGCCGAGCTTTTTCAGTTCGCGTTCCAAAACCTGGCTGACCCATTTGTCCTCGGTGTTGATGATTCGTTCCAAGGCCTCGACGATAGTAACCTTCGTGCCGACGGCCGCGTAAACGCAGGCAAGTTCACAGCCGATGATTCCGCCGCCGATAACGACCATCGAACGTGGAACGGCCTGCAACGACAACGCCTCGGTGCTGCTGATGATTATTTGGCCGTTAAATGGAAATGCCGGGATTTCAACCGGGACCGAGCCGGTAGCGATGATGATGCCTTTAGAAATGATGATTTCAGCAGATTCAACAACCACCGTTTTGGGTGAGGTGACTGTTGCTGTCCCCGCAAATACTTTGACCTTATTTGCCTGAAGAAGACCGGTTAATCCTTTGCGGAACCCTCCTACTATTGCCTCCTTTCGCTGCTGCATTTTTGCCCAGTTGGGCGATACGCCGGCGACGTCGATACCCATAGTGCCGGCGTTTTTCGCCTGCAAGAGGACCTCAGCCGACGCAAGCAGTGCCTTTGAGGGGATGCACCCGCGATTGAGGCACGTGCCCCCTATCTCGGCCTTTTCGACGACCGCAACAGTTGCACCTTTTTGCGCACAGCGAATCGCCGCGTAATATCCCCCCGGCCCTGAGCCGATTACTACCACGTCAAATGTCTCCGCCATTTTCAAAACTCCCAAATACATCTTTGTCATTGCGAGAAGCCCGCCGCTTTTGCGGGGGCGACGAAGCAATCTTTCGAACCGGCAGTATAACCGAAAAAAATAAAAAAACACCGCGTTATTCGTGACTTCCTTATCGGTTAGCCCCTTTGCCCAGAAGCTGAGGATCCATACGCCTGTTTTTTTGAGAAATGTCCCATAATTTCCTTGCTTTTTGCCTCTAAATGTGGTATGTTTTTCCTTGTTATCTTGAGGAAAGGATAAAAACGGTTAGCCCCCAGGCCTGCCTAGGGGGTTAAAAATCGAATACACACTATCATTTCCTGGAGGGCGAAAAATGAAACGTCCTGAGCTTCGTCGAAGGAAACCAACGCTTCTAATCACGCTATTAACAGCAATCCTCTTTTTTTCCGCAAATTTTTCTTTCGCCGCCTCTATTAAGGGCTGGGGCTCTATGGTCGTCGATAGCAACTCCCTCACCGGCCATTTTACTGCCGTCGGGGCAGGAGCGTTCCACTCTCTTGCCCTAAAATCCGACGGCTCTATTGTCGCCTGGGGCTACAATAATTATGGCCAGGCGATACCTCCAGAGGGAAATGATTATATCGCCGTCGCGGCAGGAGTTTGGCACTCTCTCGCCCTAAAGTCTGATAGCTCAATCGTCGCCTGGGGCAGAAATGACGATAGTCAGGCGACGCCGCCTGCTGGAAACAACTTTATCGCCATCGCGGCAGGAGGGTGGCACTCTCTCGCCCTGAAGTCCAATGGCTCAATTGTCGCTTGGGGCGCCAATGGCGATGGTCAGGCAAGGCCGCCTGCCGGAAACAACTTCATAGCAATTGTTGCAGGATTGTGCCACTCTCTTGCCCTCAAATCCGATGGCTCAATTGTCGCTTGGGGCGCTAATTGGTACGGTCAGGCAACGGCACCTCTCGGAAACGACTTCATCGCCATCGCCGCAGGGGATTACCATTCTCTTGCCCTGAAATCCGACGGCTCTATCGTTGCCTGGGGCAGAAACTCCGAGGGTCAGGCGAGTCCCCCTGATGGAAATAACTTTACTGCCATCGCCGCAGGACTTGTCCATTCTCTTGCTCTGGCCTCCGATGGCTCTATCGTCGCCTGGGGCGACAATTACTATGGTCAAGCTACCCCGCCTGATGGAAATAACTTTATCGCCATCGCTGCAGGAGGGTACCGCTCTCTCGCCCTTAAATCCGACGGCTCAATCGCCAGCTGGGGTGGAAGTTATTACGGTGAGGCGACGCCCCCTACCGGAAACGACTTTATTGCCATCGCGGCAGGAGTGGGCCACTCTCTTGCCCTCAAATCCGATGGCTCAATCGTCGGCTGGGGCGACAATTATTATGGTGAGGCGGGGCCACCTGCCGGGAATAACTTCATCGCCATCGCCGCAGGAGGGAGCCACTCTCTTGCCCTGACCTCCGACGGCTCTATCGTCGGCTGGGGCGACAATGGCTGGGGTCAGGCAAGGCCGCCTGACGGAAACGATTTTACCGCTATTGCGGCAGGAGGTAATCATTCCCTTGCCCTCAAATCCGACGGCTCAATCATCGCCTGGGGCAGCCAGCAGACAGCACCTGATGGAAACAACTTCATCGCCATCGCAGCAGGAGATGGTCACTCTCTTGCCCTGACTTCCGACGGCTCTATCGTTGGCTGGGGCAATGCGCCCAAACCTCCTGCCGGAAACAACTTTATTGCCATCGCGTCAAAAGGGCTTCACTCGCTTGCCCTTACCTCCGACGGCTCTATCGTCGAGTGGGGCGGGGCGTTCAAACCTCCTGACGGAAATAACTTCACTGCTATCGCGGCAGGAGGGGCTCACTCTCTCACACTTAAGTCCGAAGGCTCGATCGTCGGCTGGGGCCAGAATGATAATGGTCAGGCGATGCCGCCCGAAGGAAACAACTTCACCGCCATTGCTGCAGGAGGGTATTACGACACTGGCTACTCTCTTGCCCTTGTTAATACAAAACCGGTCGCCGACGCCGGGCCGGACCAGACGGCATATGCCTGGATAGATGGCATAGCAGAGGTGAATCTAAATGGGTCGGCCTCTTTTGATAATGACAATCAGCCGTTGACTTACCTGTGGACTTGGGCAATCGACGGAAATGATTATGAGGCAAACGGCGTCAGTCCCACAATTGAACTGCCCGTCGGCCAGTACACGATTGAGCTGGTAGTCAACGACGGCCTTGAGGATTCCGAGCCAAATGAGGTAAATATAACCGTTATTGGGCCGATAGAAGCAAATCTTCGTGTGATACCTAAGGTGCTCAATTGTCGTAGCAATCAGCCGAGAATAACGACAATGTTACGCCTGCCCAAAGGCATTACCAGAGACCAGATAGACACCAACGAGCCGATTCTGCTTTACCCGGGCGAAATAGAAGCGGGTTGGGTTTGGGTTAGTCGGGGCTTCGATAATAAATGCAGGGCTCTCCGCACGACCATTTTTGCCTTGTTCGATACAGACGAGTTAATGGATGCTATCCCTGGTAACGGAAAAGTCGAACTGGCAGTTGTCGGCCGATTGAAAACCGGCCAATACTTCTTCGGCTCTGACACCATCAGGATAACTTGTCCGCCTGGGCGGATTTGTCCCGGCCGTTGGCCACGGCATCACCGTACCTGAGCCAAACTGCCGTTTGCTCCCCGCAAAGGCAGTTTTTATTATGCCCTTTTGCTGGTGGCGGTCAAGAAAAAATGAGGTGAATTACCGCTTTCTGACCGCTGTTACCGCCCACAAGCTAAACCGCAAAGATGCAGTTCACTATCATCAAACTTCGGTTATTATGCAGAAGGCGGGATTTTTATAGGAGAAAACCTTCGGGGTGTTGACGCGGTCAGGCATTAGTGGGCAAGTTGGATAGTTTTAATAAACGGGGGGGGGCTTTTTGCCGATGTAAGATAGGTTCTTTGCCTTATAAGCGGGCAAATCGGATATAAAGACCGACATCCAATCGAGCAGGTTAAGTTCAGAAAGTCGATGCTGGTCTCCGGTACACAGGATATCGAATCGAGCGAAAGCGAGAGGACGCGAGAACATTAGGATTCGGAACCGGGCATGGAGGCGGAATAGAAAAATCGTGGCGTTTTTTATCTTGAGTCCAATGAGTAACAACACATCCACTGTAAAAGCAGCTTCGGGGGCTGGTGGGTGTTTCTCTATCGTTGCCGATAGAGCACAAGAGGCAATCGCCGTGCTGGCTATGGATGGAATGGTGCATTATGCGAATGCTACTTGGGTGAGGATGCACGGGTACCAACGACGTAGTGAGGTTGTAGGCAAGCGAATCACTGACTTCTATAATAAGGAGCAGATATCTGAAGACATTCTGCCTTTTCTGCAGGAGGTCGGGCGTCGAGGTCAGTTCAGCGGTCCGGTTGGACATATTCACAGCAGTGGAAAGAAAGTGCCGACGAACACAACGATGGTTGCCTTGAAAGATGAAATGGGCGAAGTGCGGGGGGTGATTGTTTTTGCGACGGATATCAGTGACCTGGAGCAGCTAAAGGAGGAGACTAGGAAGCTTGAAGGCGAACTCAAGAGGCGGGCCGCGGAATTGAAGTCGGTGACTGAACGGCTCCAAGAGCGGGCCAGAGAAATGCAAATGGTGGAGAATCTTCTTAGTGCACGCGGAGCGGAACTGTCGTCGGTCAACGAACAGTTATGGCAGTACATGTCGGCGAGAGAACAAACAGGAGAGCAGTCGAGGGTGTTGAGCACAGAGTTGGCGGACAAGGAAAAGGAGCTGACGGAGCTTAAGAGCCAGTTGCAGCGACAAATCGCGGAGCAAATGCGGATACAGCAGCAATGGAAAACGCAGCATAATGAGCTGACGGCCGCAATCAAACAATTGCGCCTCGAGGTGATAGAGACAAGGCATCGTGAAGTGGAGTTTCTTGAGGATATTGACCTGGATGCAAAACCGGTTGGCGCCAGAGGAGGACTGGACTCGAATCAACTCAAAGAGTTGAGTAATATGGCGAAGAAATTCGTCAGTGGATAGGCGAAAAGACCCGCTGCGGGGGTAAAGACGAACGAGGTTTAACGAAGTGAATGGGCAATGCAGGGTGCCTTTTTGCGGCTGCTCGAAACCCGCGTTTGAAAAGAGTCGGAAATCAGAAATCAACAGTCAGAAATGCCCCTGTATCTTCGGGTCTTAGTGGTGGCGGGAGGTTAGTTTACGGGGCTAAG
>CAYUIL010000141.1:0-5716 GCA_964444715.1 uncultured Pirellulales bacterium
AAAAAGGGAAGTAAAGTTGGTCGTCGGGATTTTTTGAAAACAGCGACCGGAATGGCCGCGGGCGCGATAGCGTTTCCCTATATCGTTCCTTCTTCGGTGTTCGGCGCCGACGGGGCAGTTGCTCCAAGCAATCGTCTTTTAGTCGGCTGCATTGGTGTCGGCGTTCAGGGCACGTGGGACATGCGGGGATTTTTAAGCGAAGATGACTCGCTGGTTGTGGCCGTCTGTGACGTTGACGAGAGACATCAGAAGGTGGCCAAGAGGGAGGTTGACCAGAAATACGGCAACAGCGACTGCAAGATGTACCTGGATTTCCGCGAGGTGATTGCGCGGAGTGATATTGACATTTTGTCGATAGCGGTGCCGGACCACTGGCATTCGATACCCGCCATAATGGGGGCCCAGGCGGGCAAGGATATTCACGGGCAGAAGCCGATGTCCAGGACGATTCGTGAAGGCCGGGCGATGTGCGACGCGGTCAAGCGTTACGGTATAATCTGGCAGACGGGAAGCTGGCAGCGGTCGGTATATAATTTCCGGCGGGCCTGTGAGCTGGTCATCAACGGCCGCATTGGAAAGGTGTCGAGGGTTGAGGTTGGTCTTCCGACCGGCAGCACCTCCGGGAATAATCCCATACAGCAGGTGCCACGGGGAGTGGACTGGAATTTCTGGCTGGGGCCTGCGCCGCGGGTGCCGTTCAGGGGCATTCTGCACTGGAACTGGCGATGGATAATGGATTACTCCGGCGGACAGATTACCGACTGGGCGGGTCATCACATTGACATTGCCCACTGGGGGCTGGGGCTCGACCGCACCGGGCCGGTCGAGGTCGAGGGCACAGGGAGCTACCCAAAGGACGGTATATATGACGTTGCCTACAAGTACAAAGTTACTACTAAATACGCAAACGGCATCGAGATGGTTATAGCCAATGACAAGCAACTGCCTCACGGGATGGGGACGTGCTGGTATGGCGACAAGGGCTGGCTTCACGTTAAGCGTGACCAGCCGATTCATGCTAACCCGGCCAGTGTTTTGGATGAGGTAATCGGCCCCAATGAGATTCATTTATACCAGAGCAATAACCACCACCGGAATTTCCTCGACTGTATCAAGACCCGCAGGGAGACGATTACGCCGGCGGAGATTGCTCACAGGTCGCTGACGCCGGCGCTGTTGGGTGAGATAGCGATGCTGACGGGGAGGAAACTTAGATGGGACCCCGATAGGGAGGTCATCATCGGTGATGAGGAAGCCAGCAAGATGCTTTCACGGCCGATGCGGAGTCCCTGGCATTTGTATATGTAGGCGGTTTATGGGGGAAGTTGCGAATGCTGCCGCATCACAGAATCAGCCGACGGCAATTTGTTAAGGGTATTGGCGGCGCCGCCGTTGCGGGGCTTGGCCTTGCGTGCGCGGCGTCTTTGTCTTCGCCTGGCAGGGCGGAAACGGTTGCTCCCAGCGACAGGATAACGCTGGGATTTATCGGCGTGGGGATGCAGGGCAGGGGGCTGTTGGGGGGGGTTTTTCAGCAGAGCTGCCGGATTGTTGCCGTATGCGACGTGGACGAGCAGAAGATGAAGCGGGCGCAGGGTATGGTTGAGGAAAACTACGGCGGTGCGGGATGCGCCGGCTATCGCGATTTTAGAGAGCTGCTTGCCAGAGGGGACATCGACGGGGTGGTGATTGCCGTGCCGGAGCATTGGCATAGTGTTATAGCGATAGAGGCGTGCAAGGCGGGGAAGGACGTATATTGCGAAAAGCCATTGGCTTTGACGATTGCCGAGGCGAGGCAGGTGGTCAACGCGGCCAGACGGTATGGTCGTGTTTTTCAGACGGGCAGTCAGCAGAGGTCGGATATGAAGTTTCGGCGGGCCTGCGAGCTGGTTCGCAGCGGCTACATCGGGCAGGTCAAGAGCGTCAGGGTGTGCATCGGGACGGGGGCGTTTCCAATGTATCCGGTTGGCTGCGACCTGGCTGCTGAGCCGGCGCCGGAATATCTGAACTGGGAGATGTGGCTGGGACCTTCGCCGTGGCGGCCATATAATTCGCGGATTGCGCCGCCGATGGATGAGCGGGGCTGGGCGCACTGGCGGGACTACGATGACTACGCGGGCGGGCTGATGACCGACTGGGGCGCTCATCACTGTGATATTGCCCAGTGGGCTCTTGGGATGGATGCAAGCGGGCCGATTGAAATTTTTCCTGAGAACGGCAAAGATATAAAAATGCTGACGTATAAATACGCCAACGGCGTTACCGTCGTCAGGGATGACACTATGCGGGAACGGTCGATATTGTTTGCCGGCACCGAAGGCGAGGTCGAGGTCAGCCGGGGATTTCTGCGAGTAAGGCCGGAATCGCTGGTTCGCCAGCGTATCGGCGCCAACGACGTTCGGCTGTATGAAAGCGAGAACCATTACGCCGACTGGCTTGATTGCGTTCGCAGCCGGCGAAACCCGATATGCGACGTTGAAATCGGCTGTCGGTCGGCGACGGTTTGTCACTTAGGTATTATTGCGAATCAGCTCGGAAGGCCTCTGAAGTGGGACCCTGCCGGAGAGCGTTTTATAAATGACGCCGAAGCGGACCGGTTCCTCAGCAGGCCGATGCGAAGTCCCTGGCGGTTATAGTTGATGAAAGGAAAGGCATAGAGATGAATCGCGGAGCTATGGGTTTGGGAATACCAGTTGCCGTTATCGTATTTTTAGTTGTATTCCTGGTTTTTTTCGTTCGTGACAGCCGTGCGGGCGGTTCGCCGAGACAGTTGCGGCAGCTTACGGCAACCGAGATTCAGAAGATGGAGCAAGTGATGCCCGCCGAGGCGAAGGCGAAGCCCGCAAAGCCGAGAAAGATACTCGTGTTTTGGCTGGGTAAGGGATATTTTCACGAGAGTATTCCGGTAGCGAACCAGGCGATTGAGCTTATGGGGGAAAAGACGGGGGCATACGAGGCGGTTTTCAGCGACGATATGGCGATGTTTACCACCGATAACCTTGCTCAGTTCGATGCGGTTTTGTTTAACAATACGACGAAGCTTGAGTTCAGCGAGCCAAATCAGCGGCAGGCGCTTATGGATTTTGTAAAAGGAGGCAAGGGAATTATAGGGATACACGCCGCGACGGATAATTTTTACACTTGGCCGGAGGCGGCTGAGATGATGGGAGGGCAGTTTGTCGCTCATCCGTGGACGGCGGGGGGGACGTGGGCAATAAAGAATGTTGAGCCGAATCATCCGCTCAACGCGGCGTTTAAGGGACAGGGTTTCAAAGTAAGAGACGAGATTTATCGCCAAAAGAAAGTTAATCCTGTGGAGAACCGTCGCGTTCTTTTGGCGCTTGATTTGAACGACCCTGCCACGAAAAGCGCAAAGGGCGTCAGGGAAACCGACCGCGATATGCCGGTCAGTTGGGTAAGGAATTACGGCAAGGGCAGGGTGTTTTACTGCGGACTTGGGCATAATAATGAGATATTCTTTCATCCCGCCATACTGCGGCATTATCTTGACGGGATACAATTTGCGCTTGGAGATTTGAAAGTTGACGCGTCGCCGGTTAAAAAATGAGGAGATGAAATCGGCGGGGTAAACCCCGCCCTACGAATATTTTGAAAATACAGTTTAGAAAGGAAGAAATTATGAATCGCTTACTTAAAGTTTCAGCCGTAATAACCTTTGTTCTTTGCTGCGGATTAGCCGAAAGGGGGGCGTACGCGGCGGTGGATGCGAACGCCTTTGGTCAGTTATTGGACAAGGTTAAGGCGTATGATTTCGGGAAAAGTCGCGCGGACCTGACTGCGGTCAGCGATATGATTCGCCAAGCCGTCGGCACGCCCGAGATAAAGGGAATTGAAAAACAGCTTGATGATTTTCTTAAATCGGACGCCAATTATGCTGCGAAGGATTTCGTGTGCAGGGAGCTAAGCGTGGCAGGCACCGAGGCGTCCGTGCCTGTGCTTGCGTCGATGCTGACGGACGAGAAAAACGCTGATTCCGCCAGATATGCGCTGGAGAGGATACCGGGTGAAGCCGTTGATAAGGCGCTTTGCGAGACGCTGCCGAAGGCCGAGGGCAACGCAAAGATTGGAATAATAAACACGCTGGGCGTGCGCGGTGACAAGAAGGCGGTCGGGCTTTTGACCGAGCTGGTGAATGACTCTAACCAGTTGACTGCCGTTGCGGCGGTGGCGGCGCTGAGCAGGATAGATGACGCCGGTGCGACGGAGGCGCTTGCCAAGGCCAAAGACAAGACAACGGGGACGTTGCGGACGAGCGTGCTTGAGGCATATTTGCGGTGTGCGGACCGGCTTGCGGCCAAAGGCCAGAAGGATGCGGCTTTGGTTATATATAAGCAGCTATATGCAACGAGTGAGCCGATGCCGATTCGCGTCGCGGCGGTGCGGGGTATGATTATAACTTCGGGCGACAAGGCCGGCGATACAGTTGTCGAGGTCTTAAAGTCGAATGACAAGCCGATGCAGACGGCTGCAATAGCGACGCTGAAGGACGTCGCAAAAACAGAGGTGATAAAGGCGGCAGCGGCGGAACTGCCGAATCTGGCTACTATTCAGCAGGTGCAGTTGTTAGCGGCGATTGCGGATTGCAGTGACCGCGTTGCGATGCCGGCGGTTTTAGCGGCTGCAAAGAGCACGGATAGTGAAGTCCGCGTCGCGGCGCTGACTGCGATGGGAACCCTGGGCGATGCCTCAACAGTTGACGTGCTTGTTCAGACCGCCATTGCCACCGGCGGCGCCGAGCAAAAGGCCGCTCAGGAGAGTTTGTATCGCCTTCGCGGCGCCGATATTGACCAGACGATTTTGAACAAGCTGCCCGATGCCCAGCCGAAGGCAAAGGTCGAGCTTATTCGAAGTTGTGACCAGCGTAACATAACGGCTGCGGTGCCGGTGCTGGAGAAGGCGGTTGGGGACACTGATTGCCAGGTCAGGATTGAAGCAATCAAGGCATTGCGAGGCGTTGGCGGCCCGCAGGACCTGGCAGGTTTGATTGACCTGCAGTTAGCCGCCTCCGGTGCGGACAAGAGCGAGCTTGAGAATACCGTGGTTGCCGTGGCCCGCAAAATCCCGGAGGACAAGAGCCGGGCCGAAAAAGTCCTCGCAGTGTTGCCGAAGGCGTCGGATTTGGATGCGAGATGTTCGTTGCTGAGAGTGCTTGGGAAAATCGGCGATTCGGCGGCGCTGCCTGTTTTGCGTGAGGCACTTGAGGGCAAGGAGGACAAGGTAAAGGACGCCGCGGTGCGTGCCTTGTCGGACTGGCCTACTGCGGCGCCTGCGGCGGAGCTATTGAAGGTTGCGCAGACGTCGGACAATCTGGTTCATCGGACGCTGGCTTTGCGCGGCTATGTCCGGCTGACGGGTCTGGAAAGCAACAGGCCGGCCGAGGAGACCATCAAGATGTATAAGGAGGCGATGGCGCTTGCGCCGAATGCGGCCGAGAAGCGAATGGTGCTGTCCGGTCTGGGTAACACCAAATCATTCGAGGCGCTGCAAATGGCGGCGGGCTATCTCGATGATACTGAGCTTAAGCAGGAGGCAGAGGCGGCCGTGGCGAAGATTGCCGAGGCGACAATCCGAAAGCATCCTCAGGAAACCAAAGAGCTGCTGGAAAAGGTTCTGGCGGCCACAACCAGCGAAACAGTGAAAGAACAGGCGCAGAAGTTACTTAAATAAACAGGGCAAGTAAAGTGCGGGTGTATCCGAG
>CAYUIL010000142.1:0-2382 GCA_964444715.1 uncultured Pirellulales bacterium
AACCGAACCTTTTCAGCGGACGTATGGCTCTTGCACAAATGCTGGCGGAGACCGGTCAATGGGCTGAGGCGGCTGAGCAAAGCCGTATGGCAAAGCAGCTCGCACCGCGCAGCGGCGATGCAGATTTATTAGATGTTCGAGCGAGGATGCAACTTCTTACAGACAGCCGGACAGATAAGGACTCGACGCTGTATCGTGATATAGAAGCGACACTGGATAACCTTGATAAAGCCACTAATGGCGCCCTCGAAGTCAAACTTTTGCAGGTTCGGCTTGCGGTTCAGCGGGATAATCTGCCTGACGCCGAAAAACTGATATCCGACTTGAAGAAAACGCATCCGGCTGAATTGAAGGTTACTTTGGCCGAAGTCGACTTGCTTGTTGCACAGAACAGAACCGATGATGCAATCGCACGGCTACGTGAGGCAATCGGCAAATCCCCGCAGTCTCCGGCAGTGCTAAGATATCTTGTTGTCCTGCTGGCGGCAGAAGACCAGCGACAGGATTGCGAAACCCTGCTTAAAAATGCCCTCGCATCCGGAGGACAACCTCCCGCAAAAAGGGAGTTGGGCTTATTGCTGAGTGACATTTATAGTCGCTGGAATGAGGGCGGCAAACGTTATTCGCTGCTTAGTTCGCTTGCCGAGGAGCTACAGGATGACATCCTCGTCCAGCGTGAGTTGTTGACATGTGAGGAGGTATTAAGAGACAACAGCCGTGCTCAGCAAGTTGTTGACAGAATCAAGAGCATCGAGGGCGATGATGGCTGGCAGTGGCGATATGAACAGGCAAAGATTTGGTTTGCTCAGGAGGATTTCAAAAGCCGGTATCCTCAAATCGTGTCGCTTCTCCGGGAAAATCTGTTGGCCAATCCCGATGACCAGGCCAGCCGAATGTTGTTGGCGGCGGCATACGAAAAAGGGGAAGACCAGCGTCTTGCGATTTCGACTTATAATGAGGCGATTACCCGGTCGCCGAAGGATGTTCGGATAGTAGTACCCACCGTAGCCGCCCTTTACAGGGGGGGCGAATATGACCGTGCGGAAGAAATTCTCAGACAGACGGCCAAAGAGAAGCTTTACCATCCCGATCTGGAACGGCTGGAGGTCCAGGGGGCGCTGCGACGCGGTGACCTCGGTTCTGCGAATGATGTTCTGGAGAAAATGCTGGTCAGAGACCCGAACAACCGTTCGGTGCTTCTGTCTCTGGCGCTGCTCAAGATTCGACAGGATAAACTCACGGAAGCGGATAAGCTGGTGGAGAAGTTGAGGACTGAAGAGCCGGATTCTTTGCCCGTTGCCGCGGCACAAGTTGAACTGGATATTCGCAGGGGCAGGTCTGAAGACGCCTTACGGCTCTGCGATGAAATGGTGAACAAATTAAATACTGCTGCTGCCTGCTTGCTTCGCGGCAGGACATACGCTGTTCTGGGGCAGGCCGGCGAGGCGAAAGAGGATTTTGAACGTGCAGTAACGATGGAGCCCAACAACGCGGATGCCTGGGTTGCCAAGAGCGTTTTCCATCATTCGCTTGGAGAATCGGACAAGGCGATTTCTGATATTCGCCACGCGTTATCCGTTGTGCCGGAGAACCTGCAAATCCGGAAAACCGCAGTGTCCATTTATCTTGCCTCGGACAATAGCGACCTGCGTCAGGAAGGAGAGGCGATTCTTGAAAAAGCGCTTGTCTCAAATCCTGAGGATATCGGGCTGCGACTCCAGAAAGTGCAGTTACTGCTTGCCAAAGGAACATCTCCGGGAATCGAGGAGGCCACGGGTATCTTGCAGTCCATAACCGAAAGGCAGCCGGAGGTCGCAGAGGCCTGGGCGATTTTGGCCCAGATTGCTTTGCAGGAGGGAAAACCGGCAAAGGCGATTGACGCCTGTTTGCGTGGCCTTGTTCACAGGCCCAATGACAGGTCCCTGCTGTTGCTCAAGGCCAGAGCAGAAGCGGCAAGGTCGCCGGGCCTGGCGTTGCCGACTCTGAAAGCCCTATGGGAGCTTGACCCGAACAACACAGATGCTGCCATTTTCCTGGCTGAGGCATACGTGGCTGCGGGCGAGTATGATGATGCAGTAAATCTTCTCAGAAAACAGCCGGCTCCTGCAGACGCTTTGCAACAGCGCAAAATTACGTTGGCTCTTGCATCAGCGCTGTACAAGAACGGCAGTAAGACCGAGTCGGAGGAAATACTCAAAGGGTTGCGTGATTCGGAGCCGAACGACCCGCGTCCGTTGTTAACACAAGTCCGGCTGCTGCGGAACGACAAACTCTGGAGCCAGTTGCGCCAGATTGTTACCACTTGGTGTGAGGAGCATCCCAGTGAGATAGGAACGACTATCTTTATCGTCGATGGGCTTACTGGAGTTAAAGACAGCGAGG
>CAYUIL010000142.1:2392-5581 GCA_964444715.1 uncultured Pirellulales bacterium
GGCAAGACGCGAGTTCCGTCGTGGCAATGACGCGGCTTGGCGTATTGCTGCAGACAGCCGGGCGTTCGGCAGAAGCTACAACACTGTACGAACGGATTCTCGAGCAACAGGCCGATAACCTGGTTGCCATCAACAATCTTGCGTGGATTCTTTGTGAGGAACAGGGGCGTCCTAAGGAGGCGATAGAGCTTGCGGAGCGTGGCCTGGCGAAGGCGCCTGACTATATTGATTTGATTGACACTCGTGGTATGGCGTACTATCGGCTGGGGCAACTTGACCTGGCCGTGCGGGATTTCAATAAGTGCATCCGCCTATATCCGAGCCGTGCGCCAGCTATAGTCGCCTCGTATTTTCATTTGGGAAGGTGTCTGGCCGGCCTTGGAGAAAAAGCTCAAGCAATTGAGCAGTTGAACAAGACCCTTGAGTTAAACAAAGAACTCGGTGGGTTGAGCGGTGCCGACCTTGCCGAGGCACATCGGTTGCTGGAGCAATTGTCAGGTGGAGGAAATTGATATGTTGGAACCATCGCAATCAAGAAGGAGAGTCAGCGGCATTGATAGCGGAGTGGACGGCTCGCTGTACAGGCGGCCTGATGTAAGTTTGCTTGACGAAAAACAGTGGCGATACGTGCAGCACCGCTATCGTTTGAGTCCTCGTGAGCTACAGGTGGCTAAACATATATGCCGGGGGTTTGCCAACGAAGAAGTAGCGAGGTGCCTGAGGATAAGGTCCGGCACCGTGAAGACGCACTTGCGCAACATTTACCGCAGAATTCACGTCACCAACAAGATAGGGATGTTGCTGACCTTTGTTGAACAGGTAGCCAACTCCTGTGGTAAGCCCGGGACCGCCGGCTGCGGAATTACTATCGTTAATGTAGGACAGCGGGCGAAACTAGCTACAGGGTCTTCTGAGATACAGAAGGAACACAAACAAACAGGACTTCAATCCTGAGCGCATATACCTACCGTAGTTTCATTTCCTTTTTCCTGCCTCTGGCCAAATTAAACCCTCGTTACCGTGTGGTATTTTTAGCGGTTTTTGGTGTGTCAATATATTGCTACTTTGGGGCTACCCCAAAAGTAGTGCAATAACTCGTTTTAGAGGCGAAAATCAGGGGGGCCAATATGTTCACGTTCGGATTTGCCCTATTTTTCTAATTTTTTTAGATTTTTCTGTTGACTAAGTGCCCCTCGAAGGGTCAAATATGCATATTGTTACTGCCTTTTAGCGTGGGGAGGGATCCCCGGTGATTAGGTTACGTCGATTTCTATACGGCGGCCATGCTTAGGACAGGGAAGTACTGTCTATTAGTATAAACGCCTCGTTTTTTTGTTATTTGGAGAGGAGAAAAAGTTGTTGGGCGGAAGGGAGAAAACCTTCGCTGTTGTAGTTCTGCTGTTTGCAGTTTCGGCTGTAAGCGCATCTCCTACTGTTATTTCAGGCCATCCCGCCCCTTCTATATCCTCTTCACCCGACCGTGCCACTACTGTCGTTGCCTGTAATCTCGGTCCCAGCGTGGCGGCCTGCGACCAGATGAGTGAATTGGCTAAGGCGCTTCTCCAGCCACCACTGTCCGACAGCCGGACGACGGCAGGGCATTGCCTGCCCGCGGTGCCACCGGCTATGGCAATGGTGCTCATGGGATTTGTGTGCATCTCTTTGATTCGGGACCGCAAAGCGTGGCTGGCTGTCCTGGCGGGATTGTTGTGGATTGGCCAGACTGGTATCAATGCCTTGCCCGAGTTGACTTCACATCTGGGCCGAAAAATTCACAGCGGCCGGCTCATTGAGCCAGCACTTGCCTCCCCATATTTTCTCGGAGGTGGCTTCTATCCGGCTAATTACTGTAAGGAGATTCAGTACACGGGTCTTTTACACCATCTTGCCGGAATACCCCAGCAAACAAATGTTTTCATAAATAAGCGAGTCCCACTTACCTGGCAATCTTCAAGCGTGGCCGGTAGAGATACACGCGTATCACAACACGCGATTCTCTCGGCCCAATTTATCTTAAGCAAGCCATTCGACTGTTTGGTCTCTGGAACCAGGCAGTTCATTTGTTTCACACCGGCATTTATTTTCTGCCAATTGCCGCGTGGCCCTCCTCTATCTGCATAGATAATTTGGAAAACCCGCAGGAGTGTAATCGCGAAACACTCTTTGGGTTTTTAACTGGATGTGTTTAATGTTGGGAAATTCAACATCCCTCAACAACACTAGGAGAAGAAAAATGAAAAAGTTAATAACAATGTGTTCAATAGTAGGGCTGATTCTGGCTGTCAGTGGCGCGGCCCAAGCCACTGTTACCTACGACTTCAGTACCATGGGCTACTCTGATATGCAAGATGTTGAGCCGTTGAGCCTGGATTCCCTGGTAATCACGTCAGAATATGGCGCTACGTATTACCAGACGAGCTATGGAGGGGGAATAGGGTCCGCATACCTTGGCAATACCGGTGACCTGTACTTAACCTTTTCAAAAGCCATCGACCAAATAAGCGTCACAGCAGGTAATGGCGCAGGTGACAGCGATGCCTTTTCACTGTATCTGTACGAATTTGGGACGAGCAATTTCCTGGGAAGGTACGACACCCCCGTATTTGGTGGTGCCGCTGAACCTCAATGGTACACGTTGTCTGTTTCGGCTTCCAATGTTGGTTACGTGCTTTGGGACCCCGGCAACTCTGGTGCCTTGCCCGGAGTCATGGGACTTCCATATGGTGGTGTTGTGATGACCGACCTTTCGTATAACGTCATCCCGGCCCCCGGCGCTATCCTGCTGGGCAGTATTGGAGTAGGTCTTGTCGGCTGGATGAGAAGGAGAAGAACACTGTAAATGAACGGAAGAAGCAACTAAGAGCAGGGTAATCCTGCCCTTGGGATGCTTTAGAAAGGAACGACTATGAAAAAACTGTTGATAATCTGCATCGTAGGCCTCGCTATATCCTTTACAGCGAACCAGACCAATGCAGGGTTTACTACAGTGAGTGGGCCAGGTGAAATAGGCATCAGGGATTTGCTCAACGGAATCTACTCAGACAGCTTTCAACCGGCTGGCTCGAGTGCAGCGGTCTTTACAAGTTTAGGCGGCTTGACCGCTACACGCGTGGAAGATTACGTCGACGGCGGCGGTGCTGGCAATAATCTGAACATATTGACCAGTTCCGCAAGCGTCGGTGGTTTCAC
>CAYUIL010000143.1:0-5576 GCA_964444715.1 uncultured Pirellulales bacterium
CTGATATGCGAGTATGCGCTTGCCGGTGATTTGAACAACGATTGCAAAGTTGATTTTTATGACTTGCGAACCTTTACCGAGCAATGGCTTCAACCTGCCGGCTCCGCCAACCTCGATAACATCAATGGTATAGATTTGTTTGATTTCGTTCTGTTAGCCAAGAACTGGCTGATAGACCGCTGGACCGACCCGGAAAACCCAGCGTGCGTGCCAAGTCAGCCAGTCGAAACTTTTAGCCGCAATTCGACAGCATATCTTGGTGCCACTGAGTATGCTGCAAATGTTAAAAGGACACAGGATGTTCTGCTTGTCTCGACCAGTGATGGTGCTGTGAGATTGGGCGAAGGTGATGGAGGTTCTGATATAGTTCCACAATGTATTGTTGGCAGCATTATGTATGGCATAAGTTCTGATTACAAAATACATCGCACTACCGATGGCGTGACGTGGACTATGATTGCCGGCACTGGAAATAATGGCTGCCTATATCCTACGATAAATGGCAATCTATTGAAGGTTAACAATGACGATCAGCACATCTATCGGTCAACTGATGGTGGCGTTAGTTTTACAGATGTCTATACTACTATAGGCCCCTCCGCTGCATATTTTTTACCTTGGAGTTATGCCAAGAACTCTACGACTATGATGCTTTGCGAATACGGGACTGGAACTTCCAGCGGTCGGTATGTCTACAAGTCAACTGATGATGGAGCTACGTGGTCTGTGTCTCTGGATGTTAATACATTGCCTACTGGTTTTACTCACATTCATACCATTGGCTATCACGCAGGAACGGGCAGATGGTTGGTGGGTATAGGTGATTTGGCCAGCTACCGTAAAGTCGTGTATTCTACGGACGATGGTGCTAACTGGAGTATGCTTTATGCAGACAAGAATTGCCATATTGTGCCGGTTTGTTTTGTTGATTATGGTGATTCTTCTAAGATGTTCTTTGCAGACGATAATCATTTTGGGTTTGCACTTTTAGATGTTACTACTGGTATTGTTAATGCAATATCACCATTGTTTGACCGAAGGGGAGTGATGGGATATAGCTTTTCGGTTGCTTATTACAATGGTCTATATTATGGTTGTCAGTATAGTAATGCATCAAAAGCTGCTTTAGACCCTGCTATCTACGTTTCGCCTGATTTAGTCAACTGGAGCGTTTATCACCGCTTTGCTGCATCAGATGGTATTCTTGGCCCGTTGCAATTTATTGGATATTTAGGAGGGAAACTGCATTGGCAGGTGACGAGTAAGTCAGTAGTAAGGAAGCACTTCGCTATTAGTCCTGCAATAGTATCGTTAGTTACCGGCTCTGTCATAACGCCAGGTGTAACTAATTTACGAAACACCGCTGATTTGTCGAGTTTTGAAACTTCCGCTACGTTGGCAAGTTCTGATCCAAACTGGACAATTTCAAGAGTTACCGACCAGCATTATCACGGCTCAGCCTGTGTTAAAGTTACTGGTATAGACAACGATATAGCCCCTTCCAAGGCCATGTATACCAGCCCTATCGCCTTGACTGCGGGCACATCTTATGTCTATGAATTTGTTGTTAAAGCAGCAGTTCAAACAACGATGTATCTAAGATGGTATGTATGTTCTTTTACTTCTGCTCCAACCGCAACAATTTCTTCTATTTCAGGCAGTGGCTCGATTGTATCAGCAGTAACATCGGAGGCGCATACATTCGTTGTAGGAGATACTCTTGCTATAACTAACACTACAAATTACAACGAAACAGAAAGAAAAGTAGCAACTGTTGCGAATAATACCCACTTTACATATTTAAGCGCAAAGACCGGAGCTACATCAACGGGAACTGCAACTCAGACTGCCGGTTATGTAAATGCAATTAACGAGAATAGTGTTCCTGTGGATTCGACTTGGAGAAAGGTTACTTCGTATCCTTATACCGTGCCTGCTGGTAAAGGCGGAAATTATAGATTATATATTGGAACCGTTCAGGGTCCTGTTGCTCAGACTATTTATGTTGATTGTATGCAGTTAAAGGTATTGCCAGTAGCTGAATGGCAGATAGGCGGGACTAATTCTGTTTCTGATGTATTGACTCAAAGCGTAATTACTCCTGCTACTTTTACTAATTCATTTGCGGTGCAGACTCTTGCTATGATTCCGCACTATGGGGCGGCGTCAAATCTTTACATTAAGACTTGGAAGTATAGTGCTACCGATTACGTTTCTCTATACTTCAATCCTTCAGATTACAAATTTTATATACAGAGGACGATAAGTGGTTCAGGCCAGACTGCCATAGCTACTACTGCACAGTTCTGGCAGCCAAATGCTATCCTGAAATTCGCCTTTTGGAGCGGTTCGGGAGGCATAAGTTTAACAATACAAAACGGAAGAGCCGTCGAGACTATAACCAATTATGCAATTACAGCAATCAATTGCGCAGCGATAACTATGATTTATGGAGATGTAGATAGCGCCAATCAATTTTCGGGTATCTATGCGGATGAAAAGTTCATTATACCGCTCCCCGTTAAGGAATAGCTAAAAGTATGGTAGTATTGCTGGCCGGCTGTTCATTTGCCGCTGCACCGTCCTCCAACGTCTGCAATCTTGACCCTAATACTCCCACCGACCTTGAGACGTTAACTATGTGGCGTGGTACTTCGCAGTAGCTGTCCTACAAAGGTGTTGACCCCGATGGCGATGAGCCGAACAATCCTATGAGACATAGGTTGCCTGTTCCGTCTAACGGTTGCGCGGCTCGTTTCGTCCATCGTCGGACGTTTAACGCAACCGATACGAGCAGCACAACCGCAACCGTTTGACACAACCACTGCCGTTGAGATTGCTTCGCTTCGCTCGCAATGACTTTCGTTCTATGAGAGATTCTTAGAGATTAACCGCTATGCCGCGGTCGCGGAGGTATTCCTTCATCTGGTTGATTGTGTAGTTTTCGAAGTGGGTGATTGAGGCCATAAGGACGGCCTCGGCGTGGCCTTTGACAATGGCGTCGTAAAGATGAACGAGCGTGCCTGCGCCGCCTGAGGCGATTACTGGAATAGTAACTGCATCAGCGACCGCACGGGTCAATTCAATATCGTAGCCGGCCTGTGTGCCGTCGGCGTCCATACTGGTAAGCAGAATCTCTCCTGCACCGCATTTGGCGCCTTCGATTGCCCATTCGACGGCGTCGATATCGGTCGCCTCGGTGCCTGCCTTGACGGTAACCTGCCAGTGTCCGGCTTTGGTTTTAGACCGCCGGGCGTCAATGGCAAGCACCACGCACTGGTTGCCGAATCTTTGTGCGGCCTGGGTGAGAATATCGGGTTTTTTGACGGCGGCGGTATTGACGGAACACTTTTCCGCCCCGCTTCGCAACAACTCATCCATCTGCTCGACGGTGTTGATGCCTCCCCCCACAGTAAAGGGGATGAAGACGTTTTCGGCGACCTTGCGGACAAGCTCAACGATTGTCCTGCGAGAACGAATTGTCGCGGTAATATCGAGAAAGACAAGCTCATCGGCTCCTTCGTCGCTATAGCGAGCGCCCAGCTCGACGGGGTCGCCGGCGTCGCGAAGATTCACAAAATGCACGCCTTTGACGACTCGGCCGTCTTTGACATCGAGGCAGGGGATTATTCGCCGAGTAAGCATCAATAATTCCCTCCCTCAGCGATTCGGGCGAAGTTGCGGAGGACCTGCAGGCCCTGTTTGCCGCTTTTTTCGGGGTGGAACTGTGTGCCGTAAATGTTGCCCTTCCGAATGGCCGCGGGCAGGTTGAAGCCGTAGTCAGCATACGCGACTTTGGCGGAGCCGTCGGTAACGTTTGCGTAAAAGGAGTGTGCAAAATAGAAATGCTTTTCGCCACCAAGACCGGCAAACACCGGAATATTGTCAGGCAACCCAACCTTGTTCCAGCCCATATGCGGGATGACGCGACCCGGAGGTATGGGAACGACGGCGCCCGAGACCAGGCCCAGCCCTTTGTGCGTACCGAATTCGCAGCTTTCGTCGAAGAGCATCTGGTAGCCAACGCAAATACCGAGCAGGGGTTTGCCGGCCAGCGCCAGGTCTTTTATACAAGAGCCGAGCGAGCCGAGGGCGTTGACGGCAAAACCGAAGGCGGCGACGCCCGGCAGGACCAGTGCGGATGCGGCTTCAATTTTCCCGCGGTCGCAGCTTAACTCGACGTCGCAGCCGATATGCCGAAAGGCATTGCAGACGCTTCTGACGTTACCAATATTATAATCGATTACAATTATCATATACCCAATTGAACAGCCCGTATCAGCAGGCGTCAATTGACAAAATCTTATATTAGAGTTAAGCGAATTTCAATTGCCTGCGTCGAACAAGCACCTTAAAATAGATTATAGTTTACTAAAAAGGGGCCGGATTCTCGTGTTTCGCCGCCGGCCTCAATTCAATAACGACGGAACCCATTGCCCATCAGCAATAGTTGACTTGCAGTCGAGGGAACAGGTATGTGCGGCATAGTAGCTTATTTGGGCAAGAAGACGGCCCAGCCAATCCTTATCGAGGGGTTGAAGCGTCTGGAATACCGGGGTTACGACTCGGCGGGGGTAGCCCTGATGAGCGCCGGAGTCATCAAAATCAAAAAGACAAGCGGCAGAATAAGCGAGCTTGAGACCATTCTCGATAAGCCGGATGGCAGCGAGACGCTTGGGCTGGGTCATACGCGATGGGCAACCCACGGCCAGCCAAACCAGATAAACGCCCATCCGCATCCGGACTACACCGGCAAAATCGCCGTCGTCCACAACGGCATCATCGAAAATTATGCGACACTAAAAACCTGGCTGCAAAGCGAGAAGGTCCCGTTTGCCAGCGAAACCGACACCGAGGTCATAGCAAACCTGATTGGATATTTTTACGCTAAAGGCGACGCGGGCGAGCAGACAAAAAAGCCGACGGGCCAGAACAGGTTCGAGTGGGCGGTGCAGCGGGCATTGCGCGAGCTGCACGGCACTTACGGGCTGGGCATACTGTGCGCCGACTGTCCCAATATGTTTATCGGCGCCAAAAAGGGAAGCCCGCTGATTCTGGGAGTAAGCGACGGTGAATATATCCTGGCGTCCGACGCCGCTGCAATCGTTGAGCACACCGCACGTGCGATTTACCTGGCGGACAACGAAATGGTAACCGTTACGCCGGGCGGATTCAATACCAAGACCATCGACAACGTGGCGGTAACAAAGGAACTGGAGGAAATCGAATTCTCGCTGGAGCAAATCGAGCTGGGCAGCTTCAGACACCACATGCTCAAGGAAATTTTCGAGCAGCCCAAGTCCTTAACCACTTGTATGGGCGGCAGGGTGGACGTCCAAAACGTCAGAATCAAACTGGGCGGCGTCGACACCCACCTGCGAGAGCTGACGCGGGCAAAACGACTGATTATCACCGCCTGCGGGACCGCCTTCCACGCGGGACTGGTCGGCGAATTTCTGTTCGAGCAGTTGGCGAGGATTCCAGCCGAGACGGAGTATGCAAGCGAATTTCGTTACCGCAATCCAATCATAGAAGACGGCACGTTCGTCATTGCAATAAGCCAGTCAGGCGAAACG
>CAYUIL010000144.1:0-2520 GCA_964444715.1 uncultured Pirellulales bacterium
ACGAAGCGGCGGCAGATAGATGGGAAACACGTTTACCCGGTAATACAGGTCTTCACGGAAGACACCGTCCTTTATCTGCTGTTCAAGATTCTTGTTGGTCGCCACGATTATTCGAACGTTTGTTTTTATTGTCTCGGTGCCGCCAAGCCGTTCAAACTCCTTGAACTGAATTACTCGCAGCAGTTTTATCTGCAAACTCACGGGGAAGTCGCCGATTTCGTCCAGGAAAATGGTGCCGCCGTGTGCTCTTTCGAATCTGCCCATTTTGCGTTCAGTTGCGCCGGTAAACGCGCCTTTTTCGTGGCCGAACAATTCGCTTTCGAGCAGGGTCTCCGGCAGGGCGGTGCAGTTGACTTTAATGAAGGGCTTGTCGGCTCTGGGGCTGTTGTAGTGAATTGCATGTGCGACGAGGTCTTTGCCAGTGCCGCTTTCGCCGCGGATAAGAACGGTGGCGTTGCTGTCGGCCACCTGCTCAATCAGCCGGTAAACCCCCTGCATAGCATTGCTGCTACCGACCATATTATGAACGTTGAAACGTGACTTTAATTCCTGACGAAGCCGGACGTTTTCGTCGCGAAGCTGCTTTCGCTCGGACTCGACAAGTTTGTTCAGTTTTACCGCCTGGGCAATCATAGTCGAAATGACGTTCAAAAGCCGAACGTGGCCTTCGAAATCATCGGTCCTGTCTGCCTGTCGGTCGACGCTGAGTGCGCCGATGGTCTTGCCCTCGAGTTTAATCGGAACACAGAAGAACGCGATTGGTTTTCCTTGTGCCGGTTTTCTTGCCCCTGTCTTATGGATGAAGCGAGTGTCCCTCGATATATCCGGCACGATTATCTCTTTGCCGGTCTGGACCACTATGCCGGTTACGCCCTCGCCCATCCTGTATATACCCATTTTTTGTGACTTTTCGCTGAGACCGTGGGCTATCTCGATGTTTATGGTTTCGGTGTCGGGATTCAGCAGGGTAATCGTGCCGCGTTGCAGCTTTAGATGAGTATCCAGCGATTTGAGGATGTAACGCAGCGTCTGCTCCAGGTCGAGCGATTCTGCAAGCCCTTTTGCTATGTCGTTTAGGAGCTGCACTTCTTTCGACGGCTTTGCTTTCATATCTTCATTCCTTAAAGGTCGCTGCTATGTATGGTAACAAAATTGTAGGCGGAAAGCAATAAACTACAATTTCGTGTTTTCACAAATGAACAACTGGCCTGATGTTGATAGATACAGGACTTTTGTCAAAAGTCGTAGGTGGCCTGGAGGAAGAGGATATGATTGTCCGGCAGGGGGCTGTTTCTTGTTTCTTCATATCGGTAGCCGGCGTTCAGTTGCCAGTTGTGCGGCGCAAAAAACGTGATATCGAACCCGAACCGGTCTATTGTCGGCTGTGGGGTGGAGGAAAGGTTGCTTGTCTGTTTGTCATACTGAAGTCCCACGATAACGTCCTTGTTGAGATAGTGCGTCAACCTGAAGAAAAGGTCTTTTGAATCAGTGCCCATAAAGTGCCCGATTACCCTGTCTTTGTAGGTGTAGCCGGCCCTGTAAAGCCAGTGAGTGTAGAAAACGTCAGCATTGCCCGGAACGTGGTTGTTGGCATATTCGATGTTGAGGTCGGTTTTTCCCGTTCCTAAAATATCATAGAATTTTGCTCCGAATAAGTGGCCCCACTTGCTTGGCAACCCACCTGCCTCGTCTTCACCAACCCAGTCAGTGTATAACTTGACAGATTTGGCGGGCACCAGCCGTTCGACAGGCAGCAGCAGTGATGCGTCAAATCCAGCCAACTGGTTGTTTTCTCGGTTGCCCGACAGGGCTTCATTCCTACCTGAGAATGCTTTCCAGTAATCCCCTAAGGTATATTTGGGCCGGCCCTGGCCGCCGAAAATAATCGAACGTGACAAACCGAGCTCTACCGCAGGATGCGGCTTGAAGTTAAGCCGAATACCGCTCAAATTCGGTCTGGGGACAGGCCTGTCTTTCTCCAACTGCGTCAGGAACCACACGAACTTAAAAGGTCCCAGCCCCTGAAGTATCCAGGGGAGCTTGATGGGGGTGGGGGTGGATAGCTTGACCATCTTGAATGGTTCGGCGTTGTTGCTCATAAGCATAGAGCCGTGATAGCCGGGGCCCCACCACATCGAATCTTTCCCGACCTCAATCTCGATTTTGTCCAGCATCAATTTGCCGTATGCTTCAATCAGCTTGGCGTCCTGGCTTGTGTCTTCGGACGACCAGGGGTATTCGAGGTGCGCGTAAAATCCCGTTATGTCAAACAATTGTCCCCTTGATGCGAATCCGGCGTGCAGGTTGGAATGTGTGTCGAGAGGGTCTCCTCGAATGTTCTCGATATCGGGCTTTGAGCGCGCATATACATATTTTATATAAGGGTCTTCGACCGGTTTTGCGAAGTCGAGAAGCGGCCCGCCGTCAACTGCGCCTATCGCCGCGAGTTCCGGCTCGTATTCCTTTTTGAGCCGTTCAAGGATGCCGGAGATTAGCTCGTTTCGTCCATTAAGCCGATGA
>CAYUIL010000144.1:2547-5565 GCA_964444715.1 uncultured Pirellulales bacterium
TCTGCCTCGGCAATGTGTCTGGCCATTTCGAAGCGCGAGACCGGCTTGGTTGTCATCATATCGCTGTCAAGCAGCCCCTGACCAATGAGTTTGTCAACGGCGTCGTAGCTCCAGTGGCCAAGGGGGACATTTGTTGAAACGAAACCTTTGACTTCGCTCGGGACAGGAGAAAGACAGGGTAAGACAAAAAGCACTAACAATACAAAGAGATGTTTACGCATAAGCCCGTATTTCTCGGATAGAATCATAACAGCCGCCGCACATTCAAAATTATAGTCAGCGCACCAGCGGGGTCAACACAAACTGTGCTTAGCCGCGCCCGGCCTCGTCTGGCTTCTCTGCGCTGCCAGTCAGGAGTTTATCGGCTGGTCCCATAAAAAGTAAAGTCTTTCAGAACAGTTTGTCGAAGAAAAGAATGTATCACTGCTTGGTTTTTTGGGGTGGGTAAGGGATGGTTTGCAGTGTTCGGATCGCTATCTGGTGGCTGCAAGGTAAGCAGTTAACCGGGCGAATATGGGGGAACGAGTGTGGGGAAGTTTGTTGTTCCCTGCCGAGGCAGTAAGCGCATCGTTTCTTTGCTGGAGTTTGCCTGCGCATTTTTTTAATGAGACATGAGGGTTTTGATTAGCAATTGCCCGGGTGAACTGCGGGGCGGCACGATGTTGGCGGTTACTCTCTAAGATTTCTTTGAGACCCTTGCCGGGGCGCCTGTTGAATGCAGCCGAAGGGGACGGAGTATGCCAAGAGTTCAGCATTCAGCGGACAGCGTTTAGCTTTCAGTACTCAGTATCTGCTGTTCGCTGAACGCTGGGCGGAAAAACCTCAAGAAAACTGTTGACTGTTTCTCGCTTCGGATTATATTTTGTGCTTCAGTGGTTTGGTTTGGTCAAAGGCGTGATTGTTGCAAAGGAGTGTAACAGATGAGGGATGAAAAACCAGTAAATCCGCGGGGCCGCGCGATGGCACATCGCTTTTTGTCTCCTGCGATTGGTCAATTTTCGATTAAGATAGTCATTGGATTGGTGGCGGTGTTCTTGGCCGGTTACGTAACGGCGGCTCAAACAGAAAACCTCTTCACAGATACCGTTGCCATCGAGAGAATGGGTATAGACCCCAATACTCTGTCCCAACAGCAAATCCGAGCCATCTTATCCACCCAATCGCAGCAAGTATCTGTTTCGCCGGGGTCTGGGGAGGTCAAAGAAGTTAGTGCCCCTGAAGCGAGTCCTGTGACGCCGATATCGCCGCAGCCGTCGGCAATAGAGCGATTGCTGTCGGGTGAGGTTTCAGGTGTGGCGCCGGGCAATCTTACCCAGTTCGGCTATGACGTTTTCCAGAGACCTGCATCAACCTTTGCGCCTGTTACGAATATCCCCGTCGGACCTGATTATGTCGTCGGTCCCGGCGACAGCTTCACCATAACGTTGTGGGGACGAATCAACGCTCAATATACCGTCGAGATAGACCGCAACGGCCAGATTGCCCTGCCCGAAGCGGGTGTTCTAAGCGTTTCCGGTATGACGCTGGCGGCGATGCAGGATTATTTACAGGAACAGTTGGCGCGGAAGCAAACCGACTTCAAAATGGCCGTGACTATGGGTCGCCTGCGGACGATAAAGGTCTTCGTCGTCGGTGAGGCCCAAACCCCCGGCAGTTATACGGTCAGTTCCCTCTCGACGGTTATAAATGCCCTCTTTGCGGCAGGGGGGCCCTCCAAGAACGGCTCGCTGCGAGATATTCGCCTGTCGCGGAATGGCCAGCAACCCCTGCGGATAGACCTCTACAAGTTCCTGCTCGGCGGTGATAAGAACGACGATGTCCGTCTGCAGGATGGCGATACAATATTTATTCCCATCATCGGGCCGGTTGTCGGCGTGGGCGGGAACGTCAAGAGACCCGCAATATACGAAATGGCGAAGTCGATGACTCTGCGTGAGGTGCTCGATTTGGCGGGAGGCGTCAACTATGCCGGCTGGTTGCAGCAGGTCCAGGTTGAACGGGTGGAGAACCATAAAAGACGGATTGTGGCCGACTTCAACGTGGCGGAGCCAGCAAGTATTGCTGGGCAGCGGGCTGCCGACACCATTATTCAAGATGGTGACCTCATAAAGGTGTTTGGCGTTTCGCCGTTTGAGCAGAACGTTGTTCGTCTGGAAGGCCACGTTGCCAGACCAGGCAAGTATGAGTGGAAGCCGAGAATGCGACTGGCCGACATCATTACCTCTTATGATGTTCTCCTGCCACAGGTAAACCAGGAGCACGCCGAAATCGAACGGCTCATCGAGCCCGATTTTCATCCAATCGTAATTCCCTTTAAGCCGGGCAAGCTTCTCGAAGGTGACCAGTCGCAGAATATCGAGCTGGCCAAGTTTGACGCGATTCGTATTTATCGCTGGGACGAGAAGGGCAAGCGAAGCGTCTCTATCGCCGGCGAGGTTTATCGGTCGGGTGAATACCGGTTCATTCCAGGTATGAGATTGAGCGAGCTGCTCGATGCCGCGGGCGGCCCTCAGAAAAATGCCTACCTGAAAGATGCTGAACTGACTCGCAGACACATAAGTCAGACCGGGATGCAGACGGAAAAGATGGATATTGACCTCGAAAGAGTCCTCGCCAAGGACCCAGTCCAGGACATCGAGTTGCAGGACTACGACCATTTGATTGTCAGGTCTATCCCCGAACTCGAGTTTGACCGCGTTGCCACCGTCTCCGGCCAGGTGCGGTTCCCCGGCGTGTACCCTGTTAAAAAAGGGGAAACTTTAAGTTCACTTATTGAGCGGGCCGGCGGCTTTACCGATAGGGCATACCTGCGCGGAGCGGTGTTTACTCGGGAAAGCGCAAAAGTGATTCAGCGACAGCGAATGGATGAGCTTATCAGCCGGATTGAAGAGTCCGTGTTGACCAGCACCGATAGGGCAATAAGCGGTGTGATGGATGAGGAAACTGTCCGAAACCAGGAGATAGCTCTCAAAGCCAAAAGAGAGTTGTTGGCCAAACTGCGGGCCGCCAGAATCGATG
>CAYUIL010000145.1:0-2837 GCA_964444715.1 uncultured Pirellulales bacterium
GCGCAGTGTATATATTCGACTTTAACGGAACGGAATGGATTGAGCAAACCAAACTTACAGCATCGGATGGAGTTGCAGGTGATTTTTTCGGCTATTCGGTCAGTATCAGCGGTGACCGCTGTGTTATCGGGGCTGTCAGGAATTACGGCATGTCATTTGGAATTGGCTCGGCATACATATTCCAATGGAACGGCGACAACTGGATTGAGCAGGACGAATTGACAGCATCCGACCCCAATGAGAATGGCTTTGGTCTTTCAGCGAGCATTAGTGATGAGCGATGTATAGTCGGGGCAGAATTCGATGACGGCAGCCGGGGTTCGGCATACATATTTGAATGGAACGGAACAACCTGGATAGAGCAGGCAAAATTGACCGCTTCAGACCGTGCCGCTTCGGATTACTTCGGCTGTTCTGTAGATATTTGCGGCAACCGCTGTGTTGTCGGGGCCTGGCAGGATGGCGGCAACGGCAAGGCATATTTATTCCAATGGAACGGCACAACTTGGGTTCAGAAGGTCAAGCTTACCGCCTCCGATGGAGCCATTGATGATTACTTCGGCCAGTCGGTGAGCATTAGCGGGGACCGCTGTATTGTGGGAGCTTATAAGGATGACAGCAGTTATAAGAATGACGTCGGCTCTGCATACGTATTTCATCCTTATCGTCTTCAGGACTTGGACAAGAACTTTGTTGTCGATTTCTATGACTTTGCCATCTTGGCATCGCAGTGGTTGCAGGCGCCCGGTGTGCCATCAGCAGATATTGCTCCGCCGGGTGGTGACGGCTTCGTTGACTATAACGACCTTGATATCTTCTGCCGGAACTGGTTTGAAGGAGTGACAGAATAGCAGAGATTTAGCCAACTCTAAAACCGACCCTGCGTAAGGTCCCTTCGCTTCGTTTCAAACCGGCGTGGCAGTGCTTCACACCGCACGTGTTCTCATCCCTTATGGATTGATATTTGAGCAGTAGAAAGTTGACCGCCCCCGCGTCTTGCTGTCGCAAAACAGCAGCGGGGGCTCTGTTGGCCAAAGGCCAACGGAGAGGGCGGGATTCCCCTCCGGGCCAGGGGTTTGGCGGCACTGCGTGCATCGCCAAACCCTTCTCATCCCGACGCAGCACAAGCAGTTGTGCTGCTCCCTCTCCGTTCCTCGCTTTGCTCGTAACGGAGAGGGCGGGATTGGAACCCAAATTCGCAAGGCGGATTTCCATAGGGGCGCTGCCCCTCTGGCGTCGCTTCGCTCGTGTCACCCCGACGACGTGGGGAAATCCTTTCCCCACACCCCTTTAGGGTTCGAATCCCGCCTGCCCAAGGTGGGTAACTTCAACGGAGAGGGCGGGATTCGAACCCGCGGTACGGTAAACCGCACACGGCATTTCCAATGCCGCTCCTTCGGCCACTCGGACACCTCTCCGGCTTCTCCCAGTATAGCAGCCCTGAAAGACATTCGCAATTGCAGTCCGCGCTGCTTGCCAAGTCGGGAATACGGAGGTATTCTTATCGGAAAGAATGAGCCGCAAAGGGCCGGCGACGGGCTTATTTTGAGCAGCTTAATATCTTGGAAATCAGCGTACAGCCGGAACCGTTAAGTCGCGACTGCATAATGCGAGAGAAGAACTTAGAGAACTTTGGCAACAACATTTCGAATGAAACTTAAGGAGAAATAAAATGAACGACGAAGACATCAAAAAAATTATCGAAGATACCTATGATGACTCGAAAGAAGATACCTACCGCGCGATGGTAAGAGACTTCTTCAGCGAAAAAATGCGTTGGGTTATGATAACTGTTTATGCATGGTCTTTCATCTTCCTAGCTCTGATTATTATTAGTATTATCTTTTTCTTTATGACCGACCAGACCAAATTCCAGATTATGTATGCTACCATCTTTGTTTGTTGTACCCTAAGCATTGGCTTTTTAAAGGTACTCGCGTGGGTGATGCTCCAAAGACACAGCATTAAACGGGAAATAAAGCGGCTGGAGCTCCAAATAGCTGAATTGAATCAGACCGTTAAAAATAAATAGACATAGCTGTCTGAGATTTTATGCCCTTCGACGGAGTTTAGCCTGAGCGTAGCCGAATGGGCTCGGGACAGGTTTTTTATTTGGTAGAAAGGAGTAAGCTATGAAAGAAATACGACAAATTGGTTCGCTGGCGTTCGTGGTCGGCCTGTTCGTGGTGGTATTTGCTGGGATACCATGGCATGTGATGGTTGCCGACGACCCGGTTGTGCCCTGGTGGCTGCGGATAGCAGTTTTCTGTCTGCTGGGTGGCATCCTTGTGGTTCTGCTGACACTGGCTCTTGAACAAAGGAACATCAAAACATCGCCGGGGGTGCTATTGCCGACCGAATCTGAGGCGGGCGTTCTGTTATTAAATTCCGCGGAAGTCCCCGACCGTAAGACACGTGAGATTCTCGGTCTTGTTCAGGGTCATACGGTATATGCTATCTGGATTGGCAAAGACCTGTCGGCCATAGTCAGGTTAATCCTCGGCGGTGAATTGACTGAATACACAGAGATGATGGGAATGGCTCGAACGACGGCTACCAACAGGATGGTCGTCCAGGCGGCACAGATGGGAGCGGACGCAATAATCAATGTTCGCTATATGACCACCAGTGTCATTGGTAGTGCCGCTGAGCTTTTAGTTTATGGCACTGCCGTAAAACTCAGTAAATAGCTCAAGCCCGTCATTTATTGAAAGGAGCCGAAAATGCGCGCGTTAAAAATGTGTCTGTGGGTAACAGGTATTTTATGCTTGCTGTCGGTGGTCGGAATATTCCTGCCCACCTCAACATGGAACTCTATTACCGAATTTTTTGGAGTT
>CAYUIL010000145.1:2847-5551 GCA_964444715.1 uncultured Pirellulales bacterium
AGGGATAGGAATTTACTTCATCATCCTTGCGCTGCGTCCCATGAAATACGGTGTGCTCGTGCCCTTCTCCGGTCTGGCGTCGGTATTGCTCGGCGTGGTCTGTGTGATAACGGGAAATAAAGTTGGAATGCCCCCTAAGTGGTTTTTGAGCGATGGTTTGAGCGCTTTGATTCTGGGAGCATTAATCCTGTTGTTCTGGCAACGAGCAAAGAAAACTACCTCCCGGTAACCTGCAACGTAACCGCCACGAAAAACTGGCGTTGCGCGGGACAGCCGAGGAAATTTCAGACGGCGGGATTGCAACTATTGCCAAAAAATAGTAAACATACGCTTTTCACAGTTTTATAAATTCAACATGAGGTGTATCTATGCAATACCGAGACCTGGGACGCACCGGCTGGAAAGTTTCCGCCATCAGCTTTGGTTGCTGGGCAATCGGCGGCACGTGGGGCCCCGTCGAAGATACCGAGTCGATGGCAGCATTACATCGGGCCGTAGAGCTTGGCGTCAATTTTTTCGATACCGCAGATGTTTACGGCGACGGCCGGAGTGAACGCCTTCTGGCAAAACTTCGGAAAGAATACGGCGAGACCATCCACATCGCCACCAAGGCCGGCCGACGGTTAAATCCGCACACGCCGGAAGGATACAACCGCAAAAACCTCACGGCTTTCGTCGAACAAAGTATCAGCAACCTCGATACTGAGGTTCTCGATTTGCTTCAGCTTCATTGCCCGCCCTTCCAGGTCTATTATATGCCGGAGGTATTTGGGGTGCTTGATGGCCTGGTCAAAGCAGGTAAAATCCGCTACTACGGCGTAAGTGTCGAAAAGGTCGAAGAGGCACTCAAGGCGATTAAATACGCAGACGTCCAGACCGTGCAAATCATCTTTAATATGTTCCGCCAGCGGCCCGCCGAGCTTTTATTTGAGCAGGCCCGCAAACACAATGTTGGTATCCTCGCACGAGTGCCACTTGCCTCCGGGATGCTTACAGGAAAACTGAAACCAGATACCACCTTCGCGCCTGACGACCATCGGAATTTTAACCGCGACGGTCAGGCCTTCGATAAGGGTGAGACATTCTCCGGCGTCGATTACGATACCGGCTTGAAAGCCGTTGACGAACTAAAGACCATCTGTCCGAAAGGAATGACTATGACGCAGTTCGCCCTGCGATGGATTTTGATGTTCGACGCCGTAACCTGTGCTATTCCCGGTGCCAAGCGGCCGGCGCAGGTCGAACAAAACTGCACTGCTGCGGCTTTCCCCCCTCTCTCCGACGAAACTATGGCCGGAGTCCGTGAAATCTATGACAGCCACATACGCAAATCAGTGCATCATTACTGGTAAATTAAGTCGGCTACTGATTGTAGTTGTTATTCTCGTCACGCCGCCGGGCGAAAAAACCCTGCAGCAATGCGCTACATTCGTCGGCTAAAACACCGCTGGTGACTTCGACGCGATGATTCAAGCGACTGTCTTGAACGATGTTATACAAACTTTTTACCGCGCCGGTTTTAGGGTCATCGCAGCCATAAACTAATCGGTCGATACGGGCCAAAACCAGCGCGCCGGCGCACATACAGCACGGTTCAAGAGTAACGAACATTGTGCAGCCATTCAAATGCCAGTTTTCCAAAGCCGCAGCCGCCTGAGTAAGAGCGATTATCTCCGCGTGGGCAGTTGGGTCCTGCAATTGTTCTCTTTGATTATATGCCTTTGCGATTATGGTGTCGTTATGAACGATGACCGCCCCGATTGGCACGTCGCCATTTTCCTCGGCGATTCTCGCCTGGTCGATGGCGATTCGCATATACTGCTCATCAGATTGATTTGGGATTTCTTCTAATGCCATAGTCAAATCTCGATTCTTTTAGGAATACTTGATAACCTGTCCTATATCGGTTTATAATATAATTTAATAACTCGAGGATTGAAAGATGGAACCCAGCAACTCAGGAAACCAAAGTAAAGGGGACAAACCACGAAATACGGTTAAGGTAATAGCTATTGTCCTTTGTACCTTGGTTGGGCTTATTCTCATTTACGAGGTTTCGTTGCTTTTGTTTTTAAGATTTTTTGTGTTCCCGACGAGAACGGTCCAGATTTTGCCTTCTCCAGATAATATACATCAAGCAGTTCTCGAACGTCTCGATGGAATAGACCTTGTATTCTTCGTCACAGTCGATGGCCGAAAGGTTTATTCTTCTCCGGATTTCGCACCAAATCGGCGAGTGGTGTTCCGTGAAAGAATAGTGTGGGATAAAACGGGTGATACAGTAATACTCGAAGTGACAGGCAAAAGATTGTTTGGTTATAATGCCCAAACACAAAGGGCAATATCAGATGCCGAACTTATGTCTATCGAGTATGCCCCAGAACCAAATGAGTGTGAATATGGTTTTGAAGGGGAATGGCCAGAAGAGCGAGTCAAAAGAACAAATCAAAGGTAACAACCCCTGGTAAAACCGGGGGCTAAATACATTTCTTTTGAAAATTGAACAGTAGAGCAGTAGACCGACCAGCATTTATTTCGAGGTATCAGTCCTTGCCTATGTTACAGGTCCCTGTTTGCCAAAGGGCTTCATCCGGTACTTTCCAGTCAATTTCTCGAAATAGGTGCTGGGCTCTATTTTTTGCCAAGGGCAAAAAATACCCCCAAGGGGACTCGAACCCCTGTCGCCGGGATGAGAACCCGGTAT
>CAYUIL010000146.1:0-5509 GCA_964444715.1 uncultured Pirellulales bacterium
GCCGGCGGCACAGCCAGCTCCACAGCACTCTGAGGAGCCGCAACAGCAACTCACGCCGCCGCCGCAAACTGACTTGGAACAAGCCGACCCACAGCAAGCCGACAAACAGCCGACGGCAGAACAACTGCTCATCAACATTCTCGACCAGCTTAAGATGATGCAGCGCAGCCGAATGTTCGGCGAGTCCGATTTCTCGATTCCGCGGTTTATTGCCGGTGTGGTCCAGGTTGCCGTGGGGTTTTGCCTGTTAATCAGTGTATGGTTCCTGTTAGGCCCCGAAAAACAAACCGACCGGCTTCTTGTTGCCCTCGGCTTTGCCGCGGTTCTGCAAATGACGGCTCTTACGCTCTACACGATGCAGAGGCCGAAGTAGGTTTATTAAAATCTCAAATCACAAAAAAACAAAACCCAAACAAATTCCAAACTATAATTACCAATCAAACCAAACGAAAGGCGGCAACTGTTTGAGATTTTAGTAATTGTGATTTGTTTGGGATTTTGGATTTGGGATTTGAGTTGTTTGACAGTATTTTTCTGATAAGTTGAATCAAGCAGAATGAATGAGGCAAAGGATAACATGCTGATTTGGCTGCCTTCCCCTATGGGGGACGCCATTTTGTGCACGCCGGCTCTGCGGGCCATACGCAAGCGGTTCGGTTCCTCAAAGATAACGTTTTTCGGCAGCAGCGTTGTGCGTCAGGTTCTAACGCCATCCAGCTTCGCGGATACGTGGCTTGAACCGAATGGCGGCGGCGTGTTCGTCGCGGCCCGGCTGCTAAGAGGCCGCAATTTCACGCGAGCAATTCTTTTCAAGAATTCCTTCGGCTCTGCGCTTGCCTGTTTTTTGGCCCGGATACCGGCCCGTATCGGATACGCCCGGGAGGGACGAGGAATTTTGCTGACCGAACGACTGCACCCGCCTCGATTATCGTCGGGTGATTTTAAGCCGATATCGATGGTTGATTATTATCTGTCCGTCGCATCGCGGCTTGGGGCCGATGTGCAGGATAGACGCATCGAATTGTCAGTCGAGCCGAAGGATACCGAGACGGTCAAAGCCAAATTGCCGCAGGCGTTCAGTCGGCGCGGGCCTTTAGTGGTTCTTGTTCCCGGTGCGGCGGCAGGGCCGAGCAAACGATGGCCGGCGAAGAGATTTGCCAAAACCGCTGACCGGCTCATCGCTAATTACAATGCGACGGTCGTTCTGTCTGTCGCCCCGAATCCTGAAGAGAGGCAGATCGCGGAGCAGGTTATCAATGCTTCGTCGAATCAACTTGTTAATCTGGGCGATACTCCAATTTCGCTGGGTGAGCTGAAAGCACTTTATTTGGCAGCGGATTTGGTCATTTGCAACGACACGGGGCCGAGACATATAGCGATAGGACTGCAACGGAAAGTCATTACGCTGGTTGGGCCGAACGACCCGGCGTGGACGGACCCCGGCTACAAAGACGAGGTATTTATCAAGGGCCAGGCCCCCTGTGCGCCCTGCGATAAGCCAATCTGCAAAAAGCCGTCGCATTTGTGTATGGAGGCAATCACCGTCGAAATGGTCTGCGAGGCGGCGGCATCGTCGCTTGCCGCTAAATGCTCGAGGGACGAGGCACGATGGACGAGAGACGAGGAGGCGGGGTTCTTTGTTGACCCTGGTTACAAGGCGGGGCTTCAAAAACTTGGGCTTACTTCGATTGACGCCGTTTTTGCGTTTCAGGCAGGAAAAAATCTTACAAAAGACAATCTCGCACCGTATCGAAGCCGAATCGAATTTCAGATTGAAACGCCGGCAGCTACGGTTTTTTTGAAACGATACGACCAGCCGCCGATATCAGCTCAATTAAAAAACTGGCTGTCGGCAAAAAAACGAATCAGTTGTGCTTTCGCGGAGGACGACGCTGCACGTCAACTGGCCGCAATGGGCGTAAACACCCCACGGATAGTCGCTTGGGGACAACAGTTGGGGGGTGTCTTTGAAAAACGCAGTTTCGCAATCATCGAGAAAATACAGGATGGCGTTTCCCTTGAGCGAAGTTTGCCCGGTTTTTTCAACGGGCCGGAAACTTCCGAAAACCTGAGGATGCGTCGCCGATTTATTGGACGGTTGGCAGCGTTTATAAGGAAATTTCACGACACCGGCTACCGCCACCGCGACCTGTACCTGTGCCACATATTCAGGACCCCCGATGGCCAGTTTTATCTTATAGATTTGGCCCGCGCGTTCAAGCCGATACTGCTTGGCGCCCTGTACCGCATCAAGGACGTTGCTCAAATGCATTATTCGGCTCCTGCCAAACACTTTTCAAGAACAGACCGGCTGCGATTCCTTCGAGCGTATCTTGGCCGAGAAAAGCTGGATAATCGAGACCGAACTTTTGCCAGGCGGATTCATAACAAGGCAAAACGGATGGCACGGCACGACGCAAAACACGGCAGGGCTGTTCCTTTCACAGCTTAGCCCGGATATAATGCCAAAGGGGATGAAACCGAAGCTCGCAATCATAGTTGAGCGGGCCGACGTAACGCTCGGCGGAGCCGAACGCTCGGTCTTTGAAATGGCGCAGGCGCTTGCCGCGCTGGACCTCGAAGTTCACGTCCTCGCCGCTAAAGGCAAGGCGGGTAAAGAAAATGTGCATATTCTTTGCGGCGACCTGCCGGGCAAAAGGACCGACTACGGGGCTTTTGCACGGGCATTGAGAAAACACATAGAGGGCAATCATTACGATATTATTCACAGCGTTTTGCCTTTCGCCTTTGCGGATATCTATCAGCCGCGGGGCGGCACATACGCGGAGTCGATAGTTCGCAACGCCGCCAGTTACTGTTGTAAACTTGCAGAGTTCTGGAAAAGGGCGACGAGCTTTGCTAATTTGCGCAGAGCTGTGTTGTTAAGAGCCGAGAAGAAATTATGCAGGATGCGCGACGGCCCCATCATCATTTCGATTTCGCAGTATGTAGCGGAGCAATTCAACAGGCACTATGGTGTGGAGGCCAGCCGGATTAGCGTCATACCCAGCGGAGTAAGGACGACCGATTTCATCGACAAGGAACAGACATATCGGCTGCGAATGCAAATTCTTACTCAGATGGGCATCAAGGAAGCCGACAATCCGGTATTGTTCCTTTTTGCGGCCAATAATTTTCGTCTGAAAGGCCTCGGCTGTTTGATAAAGGCCATGCAGTTGGTCTCAGCGGGGAATACTGCTCGGCCTGCTTTTCTGGTAGTTGCTGGCAAAGACAAGGCAACCGGCTACAAACGTCTTGCAGCAAAGCTAAACGTCGAGAAAAAGGTTCTATTTTTGGGGCAGGTTGCCCATATAGCAAATGCACTGGCGGCTGCCGATGTCGCGGTGCTGCCGACTTTTTACGACCCCTGCTCCCGCTTCATACTGGAGGCACTGGCGGCGGGAAAACCCGTCATTACCACCGCGTTCAACGGGGCAATCGACCTGTTCGTAAACAACCGCCACGGCAAGGTGATTGAGCGCCCCGACGACATTGCCGCCCTTGCCGATGCGCTGGCGCATTTTACAGAGCCAGCGAACATTCAGAAGGCATCACAGGCGATTATGGAAGACAATATCAAACAACAGGTTTCGATATCGCGTGCGGCGGGGCAACTAAAGGAGGTTTACGACGATATACTGAAGACGCGGAGGCGACAATGAGGTTTGCTGCACTACTGGTTGGTGCGTACCTGCTCGGTTCGGTGCCCTTCGGGCTGCTCATTGCCGCCGGTCACGGCATCGACCTGCGCAAAGTCGGCTCAGGGAATATCGGAGCGACGAATCTGTCCCGCGTTTTGGGTAAGCGATGGGCTTATGTCTGCTTTGTGCTGGACCTTGCCAAAGGGCTTTTACCCACGCTGGCAGCGAGTGTATGGCTTTGCGGCATCGCAGGAACGGTTGGCCTGATGGCTCGGCTTGCCGTCGGCTGCGCAGCCATCATAGGCCACATTTTCCCCGTCTATCTTCGGTTCAAAGGCGGCAAAGGCGTCGCAACGAGCTTCGGCGTTGCGATTGGTCTGTGGCCATATTACACTCTTTGCGCAGCGGCTGCGCTATTGGTATGGATTATCTTTTTATTGATTTGGCGATACGTGTCGCTCGCCTCATTAGCCGCGGCAGTTGTCTTCCCTGTGGTTCTTGTCTCATTGATTGCGCTGGTGCCCGGGTGGCGATTCTCAGAGTTGTGGCCTTTGCTGATAGTCGCAACGGGCATCCCCATTCTGGTCTTTGTCCGCCACAGCCAGAACATAATACGTTTGCTCGCAGGCACCGAAAGCAAGGTGTTTCAGAAGTCAAAAAGTCAATAGCTTATCACCCTCGATTTCGTTGGAGCCATAACGTGGAAAATCATCAATTATCAGTCATCAATAATCAACGTTATGCAGACGGCCGCCCGCGAATAAGTTAAGATTCGCGGGCGGTTAATGCAGAGTGCAATCCTCGGCGAGGCAGCTACCAAGTTCATCCCTGACTTGGTACCCCAACAGCAACCAGGTCCCAATCCATTCAACCTGCCCAAGCCCCCCTAAGCAGGTTATTGGGGCCTTCGCCATTCACACTAATGTTTTTATCGGGCAAACGGCAAAAAAGGCGGACAGGCAATTGCGGAAAAACAGCTTCGTAAAACTGCAATATCTGATGGGAATATGCGGTAAGGGGTGACAGAAAATGGCACTGTGTGGTGCCAAAGCGATAAAATAGGCAAATTTCGGCAGTTCGGTAATTGTGTTTATGATTCGAGTGGCGTCAAGCCCTCGCGGACGGCGTATTTGGTCAGCTCCGCCACGCTGTGAATGCCGAGTTTATCCATAACGTTTCGGCGATTTGACTCGATGGTCTTGGTGCTTACGTGAAGCTGCAGGGCAATCTGTTTGGTGCTCCTGCCCTCGGCCATAAGCTGGAGAACCTCCCGCTCGCGTTCGGTCAGGGGCGGGGCCTCCGGCTCGTATTTCGTCGTCAGGCGTTTGACGTAGTCATCAACAACGACCCCTGTTATCCTTGGACTCAGATAAACCCCTCCGCTTAACACGGTTCGTATCGCCTCAATCAGCTCGTCGAACAGGCACTCCTTCAATAGGTAGCCGGACGCCCCGGCCTTGAGCATCTCCGTCACAAAACGCCTGCTGGAGTGTATCGACAGGGCGATAACCTTTGTGCCGCCCAGCTCATCGACTATCTTGCGCGTGGCGTCGATACCGTTGAGATTCGGCATACTGATATCCATAATCACGATGTCGGGCGCCAGCTCCCGGACAAGCTCCAGGGCCTTTCGTCCATTCTCGGCTGCGCCCACCACCTCAATATCCGGCTGCTTCTCCAACAGGGAGCACAGACCCTGTCGAATAATCGCGTGGTCATCAGCCAATAAAATTCTCGCAGGCATAATTATTTCTCCTTTTTACGACTTTCGCCTTTAAGCGGCGCCGTCATTGTGGCCGTGCAGCCGGCGCCAGGTTTCGATTCAATCTCAAGATGTCCGCCCATCTCTTCCAATCTCTCGCGGATAC
>CAYUIL010000147.1:0-5480 GCA_964444715.1 uncultured Pirellulales bacterium
CCTACGCCAATTACGCCCTCATAGCTGCAAACGCGGTCATATTCCTCCTCACCTTCGCATGCTTGGCCTCGCTCTTGTGAATTTTTTAGATTGACATCGGAAAACTGAGGCGAAGTCCCGTTTTAGGCCCTTATCATAAAAAAAACTGGCACAAGGTCCCATATTACGCTCCCGAAAATTTGGCATCACCGCTCGAATGGCGTATACTTTAAGTGAACAAAGACACCAGCTTTCAAGCGAGATTATTACAGGAGGACCGGCTGGGGGGCCAAGCCGCAGTTATTGTGAGGGAAGCTGTGTTAGCCACAGCTTGCGGGTGATTAAATGACGAAAGCGAGAATCGGTTTTGCAATTATTCAGGTTTCTCTTGTGGGGGCTATCTGCAGCGTCGGCGCAGGTATCCTCGCCCCTGATTACAGCGCACGGGGGACGGGTGTCGAAGAGTCACGGTTCCTGGCGGACCTGCAGACAATACGTTGTCAGCTCGAACTCTACAAGATTCAGCACGATGAAAAACTGCCGCCCACCGAGAGCTTTGCCAGCTTCGAGCGGGCGCTGACAACTAAGGACGCCGACAACCACGGGCCTTACTTCCAGGCGATGCCGACCAACCCGTTTAACGGCGACAACACCATTCGGTTTGAGAAGGGCCAAAACACCGCCGGAGCCGGAAAGGCCGGCTGGGTCCTTGACGAAGGCACAGGCGACTTCCGGGCAGACGATTCAGCCAAGCACGCGGCTTTGTAATATACTCTCATTGTTCAACGCCCGTCCTGTCGGCAAATCGCAATAGGGGGACGGGCAGAAAAGATGACCTCGCCGGGGCTTACGCCACCGGCGGGTCATTCTTTTTTGTGACTCGCCTTCGACACACATTCAAATCCCGCCTTGCACACTGAGCGTCTGATAAGAAAGTCGGGTTCTGCTTTTTATCGGGCCTTGTTCATCCCTTACCGACCGCCCGCAAAATGGCCTATGCCGCTTCGCCAAAAGGCCCCCGCACGCTCGTCTCGGCGTAGGTCCCAGCCGCAGCCGAACCGCGGCCGGGTAAACCGTAATTACGGCCCACTGCCAGGTTAAGGACACGCCCGGACAGGACGAAGAAACTACCGTAATTGCTTTACCGCAGGGGTCGCAGAGCACACAGAGATAATTATATGTTTTTTCTCGGCGGTCTTGGCGCTCTCGGCGGTGAAAAACCCCACACCGGTTGTGTGCGTCGCGGCATAGAAAGGACAGGCCGATGTCACCGAAAAAAGTCCTCGTCGTCGATGACGAAGTTCACATCGTCCACGTCGTCGCAATCAAGCTCCGCAACAACGGCTACGAGCCGATTGTCGCCGGAAACGGCGAGGAAGCTTACGAGCTGGCCTGCCGCGAAAAACCCGACATCATAATCGCAGATTATATGATGCCGGTGATGACCGGCCTGGAGCTTATTGAAAAACTTCGCGCCAACGACCATACCAAAAATATACCCGTCATACTCCTGACTGCCAGGAGCTTCGCCATCGACGACAGCCGCCAGCAGCAGCTCCAGATTTCACAGTGTGTAACAAAGCCGTTCAGCCCGAAAGAGCTGCTCAGAACCATAGAGGATATCCTTTACCAGAAGCAGTTGGTAACGCAAACACCATAATCCAGCGGGAAGTAACCCCGCCCTATTTTGAGGAGGTAGCACCGGTAATAATTGAAGGTCCGTTGGGTTACATAACCTAAGGATGGTTGTGGAAATATATTTCTCAAAACAGGGCGGGCACGGAGCAGATATGCCCAACACAGCAGCAGCAGGTTTTACCGCAGTTGAAATGCGTGAGCTGAAGGATTTCGGCGCTCGGATAACTAATCTCGGCGCCAATTTCGCCGTCTGCGACTCCACGGGCCGGCCGGTGTTGCTCTGCAAGGCCGGCGCATTCGACAGCGACCCTGCGCGGCTGGCCAAAGTTGCGTTTGATTGCCTTCGCCACCCCCCAAAAGGTAAGTCGCGGGTCGATTCTCACACGCCGGCCAGCCGCTATCTCGCCGTCCCTATCTTTCTCTCAAACGGCGGCAAGGAAAAAATCGGCTTCGCAGCCCTGATTGACCTCGGCGCTCAGCCGGACCATCAAACCATGGAGTCAACCGAGCTCTTTGCTGAAATACTCCGGCTCTTTGCCGAAAAGTTCCTCTCCCAGCGCAGGAGCGCCGAGCAAATGGATATGATAAGCTCCGAACTGGCGCAGACATACGAGGAGCTTGTCCTGCTCTACAAGATAAGCACCAATATGGAAATCGTCGAACCCGACGCCAACTTTCTCCAGATGGCCTGCGACAGCTTGACCGAAATCGTCAGCGTTGAAGGTATCGCCATCCTCCAGGAAAGGACGATAGATGAGCAGGCCCGTTTTGTCCTTGTCGCCGGCGCAGGCGTCATTGACATTGACCAGCACATGACCTCGCTTCTCTATAACCACCTCCAGGAAGAAATGAACAAAGGCAAAGAGGCCCTGTTAGACAGCGAGGTTGACGCGCCCTTCAGGTTCGACTGGCCCAAAAATATAAGAAACATCATCGTTGTTCCTCTCTGCGGCAAGGAAAAGGCCGGCTTTCCTGAAAGACGCCGAGACCTTGCCGGCTCCGACCAAAACCTCCCCATCGGCCCAAGACAAGTCGGCGCAGGACGCGTCATCGGTATGCTCGTCGCCATAAACCGCCTCGACAAGCCTGACTTCGACTCTACTGATGTAAAACTCTTCACATCCGTCGCAAGTGAATGTGCCGTCTTCGTTGAGAACAACCGCCTCTTCAAGGAGCTAAAGGAGCTCTTCATCGGCTCACTCAAGGCCCTCACCAGTTCCATCGACGCAAAAGACCGCTACACCCGAGGCCATTCCGAAAGGGTCGCCTTCATTTCCAAATGGATTGCCGAACTCCTCGCCGAGGCCGAACAGCTCGACCAGGAGCAAATCCACAAAATTTATCTCGCCGGCCTTCTCCACGACATCGGGAAAATCGGCATAGACGAAAAAGTGCTCTGCAAAGCCGGCCGGCTCACGGCACGCGAGCGAAACCGCCTCAGAATGCACCCCTCCATCGGTGCCAATATCCTCGGCGGCATTAAGCAAATGCGAGATATTATCCCCGGTGTCCTTTATCACCACGAGCGAGTTGACGGCAAAGGATATCCCGCCGGCCTCAAAGGCGACCAAATCCCCCTTATGGGAAAAATCGTCGGCATGGCTGATTGCTTCGATGCTATGACCTCCGAACGCGCCTACCGCGACGCACTCAGCGTTGAAGGAGCCATCGCCGAGGTCGAAAAACGCCTCGGAACTCAATTCGACGAAAAGGTAGGCGGCGCCTTCATCAAAAGCGATGTTTACCACCTCTGGGACCTTATGCAGGAAGATGCCGTGAAAACATACGGCGCCGACGACTTCTCCCAGTACGGCTCTGTGGCCGTCGGAACTCTAATCAAGTAATATCCCCCTTCTTGCCGACGCAACAACGGTAATATTGGGGCTCTGGTCAACGGCGAGACGGCTTATAGTGACGCGACGCGTCGTCCCCTCGCGTTCTGCTGAACAAATACGCGAATATCCTGCCTGTCCAAAATCATAAATACGTCGGCAGTTTTTTCTCGACTGCTTTTTTTGCAAGCCGGACATAAACGGGCAGACCGTCTTTGCCGATTGTAATCGGGGCCTCGCCTTTAATCAAAGGCCGAATATATCCCCGGCAGGCCTCCGTGATATGATTGCCTCTCTCGTTTATGTAATCTCTTGGCACCTTCTTCTCCCCGTTTGCCACGTCGCTCAGCTCCGCCAATCCGGTGGTGCATTTATATTTCGCCCCCTTCTGTCTGACCAACGTTATCATTTTGCCGTTGATACCGCTCAATGCCGCCTTGACTGCCATTCTGCCGCACATATACGCCTCGTTAACATCCGTCAAAGACGCAAAGTGCATCGCGTTGCGCTGATTAGTGCCCAGCTTTTGGGTTCTTGCCTTTATGCCGACCTCTTTTTCAATGACAACCTTAAGCATATCCGCCACACCACCCAACTGGACGTGGCCGAAGCTGTCTTTCGCAAACGCACCGGTATCCGCCGTAACATATTTGCCGTTTTCGTCCTTGAGTCCTTCGCCGACGACGATGAAGACCCTGCCAAACCGCTTGTGCACCTCCCGCACATCATTGACGAACTTTTCCCAGGTGAACGCCGCTTCGGGCATATAAATTAAATGCGGCGCATCCTCTTCGGTTCTGGCCGCAAGGCCGGTTGCCGCGGCAATCCAGCCGGCGTTTCTGCCCATTACTTCCAGAATTGTGCAGGTATCGTGCGTGTATAGTGCATCAGTGTCACAGCCGGCCTCCATCGCGCAGGTCGCAACGTATTTCGCCACGCTTCCATAACCCGGACAGTGGTCCGTGCAGGCGAGGTCATTGTCGATGGTCTTGGGTATCCCGATGCACACAAGCTCGTATCCACGCTGTGCCGCCAGCTTGTTCATCTTGTCCGCCGTGTCCATCGAGTCGTTTCCTCCCGCGTAGAAAAAATACCGTATCTCGTGTGCCTTAAAGACGTCCAATACCCGGTCGAAATCCGCCTTCGACTGGTCAAGCGATTTCAGCTTATGCCTGCACGACCCCATCGCCGCCGATGGCGTCCGTTTCAGCGCCTCTATCGTAGATGCCTTTTCCGCCGAAACGTCAAACAAGTCCTCCTTGAGCACGCCTAATATCCCGTTATGTGCTGCCAATACTCGCCCGATTTTCTTTGATTTGCCCGCCTCCTGAATCACCCCGCAGATGCTCGAATTGATTACAGCCGTAGGTCCACCTGATTGTGCTACTATCGCATTTGCAATTGCCTTTGCCATATCTGAATCATCTCCTACGCAAAGAAATTTTTACCGCGGGAGCACGCAGAGCCCGTCCTCGGCGGTGAGCCATTTTCAAGCTATTTTGCAAGGTAATTTGCCCTGACCCAGTTGAAGTTCAGGATGAAGTGGACGGCTATAAGGATGAGAAAAATTGTTCCGCCGCCCTGGTGAAAAATCTCGAATGTTTCGTGCGACAGTTTGTCGCTGAATATGGCCGTTACCGCCTGGTTGACGGCCAGGACCGCCAAAATCGGATTCAGAATTTTAAGCGCCGTATTCTTTTTCATAAACTCTTTCGCACGCCTTGCAAGAAAAGCAATTATTGTCCAAAATTGTGATTGAGGCCCTCTGTGGTGTTCGTAGCGCGGCGAAATATATTCCCGCTGTATCTAACCCCAGGGAACCGTCACTGGTTGTGGTGTGCAAGCCGGTCATGAATCGGAAGCCTTAAGCAGCTATATGGATCCCACGTTCAGTCGGCGGGGTTGGCCGTCACTTGTTACGGCTCTTTACGGAGGGCCTTCTTGCATCCGAAACACGCCGACAATGAATGAAATCACCTTCTACGAAATAGCCCTGGCGGGCATCTTTGCGGTGGCGGGAGTCACAGCTCT
>CAYUIL010000148.1:0-5457 GCA_964444715.1 uncultured Pirellulales bacterium
CCCCTTTTCGCGGTTAAAAAATCCATGAGATGCGCGAAAAAACCCTTTGTGTATTGGTGCTTTTGTGGTATAATGTTTGTTTATTGAGCGTATTCCCCCGTCTCTCAGGAATATCCGCTTACCAAAAGAATGTGAGGGATATAGTATGTTTAAGGCCGATTTTGGCCAAAGGAGCACAAGTGAGTACAGGTAAAGTAAAGTGGTTTAACAACAAAAAGGGGTTTGGATTCATCATCCCCGATGACGGCGGCGAAGACCTCTTCGTCCATCATTCTGAGATTAAGTCCGAAGGCTACGCGGACCTTCACGAAGGTCAGGAGGTCGAGTTCCAGGTCGGCGAGGGCAAAAAAGGCCCTTGTGCGGTCAGCGTGACGCCGAAATAACACATCCTTTTGGATAAGCCACGACAAAGGGCTTCGCAAATTTGCGAAGCCCTTTTCTTTTCCCTGCTGCCAAAGCGAAATAAAAAGTAATCCGCCAAAGGCGGAATCCAAAAATAATCAATAATCAATTATCAATAATCAATCTTTTGGTTCGTTGAGGACTTCGAGCTGTTCGGGTTTGAGGCGTTTGAGGTTGGCGAGCTGGTTTTGGCCAAGTCGGGCCTCAATGAGGACTTTGCCATCCAGGTATTTTTCTTCGGTTATTTTTCCGTAGGCGCGGAGAAAACTGGAGATTTTGCCGTTTGCAGGACTGGCGACAAGGCGAATATGAAGTTCGCTTCCCCTGTATCTATCCAGCACGGCCTGGTGGAGCTTATCAAGGCCGAAGCCCGTTTTGGCGGAGATGCTGATTGCATCGGTGTAAAGCGTCTGAAGCGTCTCCAGCGTGCTGAGGGCGCTGACCACGTCAACCTTGTTGAGGACCAGCAGGATTTGCTTTTTGCTGCAGCCGATTTCGGCTAACACATTATTGACCGATTCGATTTGTTTTAGCGCATCGGCGCTGGACACATCCACAATATGTAAGAGCAGGTCGGCGTTGATTGCCTCTTCGAGGGTGGCCTTGAATGACTCGACTAATTGGTGGGGCAAATTTCTGATGAAGCCGACGGTATCACTGAGCAGCACCTCCGCGCCGCCATCGAGCTGCCATTTTCTGGTGCGGGTATCCAATGTTGCGAACAAGCGGTCATCGACAAAGGCATTTGCGTCGGTGAGTGCGTTGAGCAGTGTGCTTTTGCCGACGTTTGTATAGCCGACAAGGCATATCTTGAACAGGCCCTTTCTGCTGTCGACTTCGCGGACCCTGCGTTTGTCGATTGTATCAAGCTCGCTTTTTAGTTCGGCGATGCGTTTGCTCACAAGGCGTCTATCGATTTCGAGCTGCTGTTCGCCCGGGCCGCGTGTGCCGATGCCGCCGACGGTTCCAGCCGCGGTTGCGCCGCCGGCGCCTGCTACGGAATCGAGGTGGGACCACATCCTGGTGAGGCGCGGGTAGGTGTATTCCAATTGCGCAAGCTCCACCTGGAGTTTGGCCTGTGCGGTCTTGGCGCCTGTGGCGAATATGTCCAGAATCAGCTCGCTGCGGTCGATGACTTTGGCTGAGATTATCTCCTCAAGGGCTTTGACCTGGCGGGGCAGCAGGTCATTGTCGAATATGACCAGGTCGGCATTGAACCGTTTGACGCGCTCGGCTAATTGTTCGACCTTGCCTTTGCCAATGTAAAGGGCGGGATGGATTTTATGGATTTTCTGCTGGAACCGGTCAACGACGATGGCGCCTGCGGTTTCAGCAAGTGCGGTAAGCTCTTTGAGGTCATCGTGCTCCTTCTGGCGGGGCGGTATGGCCGCGACTAATATGGCACGCTCTTTTCGGACCTGTAAGGTCTCACGCATTTTTTCCAACTAACGAGCACCTCCAAATCGACCTAATTAGCTTACCAAATTTTCTTCCGTCATTCAACCAAACCCGGTGATTGCAGAACGCATAGGCGACAACAACATTAAAAAAAGCGTTTTTTGACGAATTTTTGACTTGCAAAGCTGCCGACACCGGCTAATATATACCCTCAAACGGTTTTGTGTGGCGAACAGGGTTGCTTGGTTAGTCCGCCTGCGGCGGATAAATCCGCCGCATGGATGGCGGATAAACCTGGAAAGTTAGGTTAGGCGAAAGGGGTCTTTTTTGTATGCTTAAAGTGAAGTCGCGAATGGGCGAATCGGTTCAGCAGATGATGCGTCGGTTTAAGAAGTTATGTGAGAAAGAGGGTTTGATAAGGGATATGAAGCGAACAGCATATTATGAGAAACCCTCGGAGCGTAACCGGCGGCGTCTGCGGAAGGCCCAGCGGGTTGCCTTCAACTTTCCGATGAGATAGCCGACCCTGCCACACTCTCCACAGATTGGTCAATCCTTTTGAACCGGCCAGAAAACCCAGTCGCCTTCGTCGGCAAACCTTTTGACCTTGCCCTTTTCATCGCGGGCTACTTGTCCGCCGTCGTCGGTGAGATTCTCGCCCCAACTGTAAAGCATACACCCGTCTGCGGTCTTTTTATAACTCAAAGGCCCACCGCCGAACGGGTCGATGGGAATTTGTTTGATGTATTCCCCGTCAACTAATTTGTCGAGTGTTTCGGGGTAGGCGCCTGTATCCTGGTTGTATCTGACAAGGGCGATTGCTACAAGCGTGCTATCGGCATCGACTTTATATTGCCAGGCGATCTTATGTATCCGCACCATTGGGGGTGCAAGCATCTGCAGAACAAGATTGTTCTTCAAAATATTGTTGTCTGCGATATTGACATCCTCGGCTTTTAGCTGGGCGGGGGTTTTGGTGAAGTTTTCATCCCATAATTTGTAAAGGGCGTTGGCCGAAGCAATAGATTCAGTTTTAGTTACAGAGGAAATAGGCCAGTATAAAGAGGCGCCGGCAGAAAAAAGCCAGATACGCCATTCTTCTTTTGATGACTGTATATCTGGGTTAAAAATATCCGAGGCCTCCCAAAGGCGTTTCGGATAGACGTGTGAAGGGCCGAATCGGCTTTCGGTGAAGCATCGCTGGATTTCATCGAACATTTCGAGTTTTTCGGCCTGGAGATTTATTGCGAAGCCGTCATTGTCGATAAGGGTTTGGAGACGCTGCTGAAAATCTGCGAGAATACTCGGGTCAATTCGATATGCGATAAGCAACTGGCGAGTTGTGCTCAGGGCCCGCCCTTCGATGGCCATGCCGACGAGCTGTTCTACGAGGAATTTTTCGCCCTTGTTGTGCCTGCCGAGGCGAAAACAAGTTTCAATGTCATTAAAGGCAGATTCATAGAGACCATTTTCGGCGTTGAGCCAGACCCGCCAACAGAGGGCATAGCAGATGGTTCGGAAAGAGGAAAGGTGAGGAAGCAGGACGCCAATCATACCCTGATTTGAATCGTCGGCGTGATACTGCTTCCAGCAATAGGGTAATTTTGACCCTTGTGCGACGAAGGAAAGGGCCGTTTCGTTTTTGGCAAGCCACTGCCTGATATGCTCTTTTTTCTCGTTGTTTGCATCGTAGAAGTCGGGTCGAATCTCGTTGACGTCGTTGACATCAATGAGGGTCTCGATGGCTTTGTTATAAAGCGGCTCGGCATTAAGAGAGTCGTCGGCGGAGGGGCGGACGAGCTTATTGAGCTCGGCGATGTAGTCGGTGGTGATGACGGGTTTGCCAGCGAGAAACCATATGATGTAAAGAATCAGGCATATTATCATCGCAGCGATGGCCTGGAATGTTTTTGCCACGACGGTTCGCCAGAGTGGTCGGCAGCGTTTTTTGGCGCGTCGCATAAGGACGCCTAAAAGTTTCGCATCGCCGAATTGGGTGATGAGCTGTTGTGCCTTTTGTTCTTTTTCTTCGCTGCTTGTGCAGTTTTTGAGATGCTCTTCGAAATGGTCTGCCAGTTCCTCCGCGACTTCCTGGCGTGCGGTTTTTCGATATCGCATATTTTTTATGACGAGCCGGATGTATTCGGCGGCGCAAGCGGGCAGATTTTCGAAGGTTTTGTCTTTTTCTTTGTTGGCCATAACTTGCCTTCCTTTCTTACGCCGGCTTTAATGCGCCGCCGAAGACGAACTCAAGGCCAGTATGCAGCCGGCGCAACTGTTCGGTTTGGCTTGCCAGATACTCTTTGCCTTTGCCGGTGATAGAGTAGTAGCGTCTTTTGCGGCCGGATTTTGTAACTTCGAGTCGCGCCTTGATGAGCTGTTTGGCTTCGAGGTTATAAAGCAGGGGGTATAGTGTTCCTTTACCCAGCGTGAGGATTTCTTCGCTGCGTTTTTCGATGGCCTCGCTCAATTCGTAGCCATACATTTCGCCGCGAGACAAAATCTGGAGCACCACAACCGGCGCTATGCCTTTCAACAGTTGACTCTCGAATCTCATAAACACCTCCAATTTTTAACGAGTGGTGGGCTAAAGCCCACCCTACAAAACTTTCAGTTGTCAATAACAGTTATCTTACAATGCCTATTATGTCATACATACTATGCAATGTCAAGCAAAATTTTGAAAAAAATTTTATTTTTTGATGGCTGGCACTGGATTCAGTGGGTTGCAGGTTAGATACTCTTTTTATAGTGGTAGCAGCATAGGCCGGCTGGGAGATAGGGTTGGAGTGGGTTGGCAGTTTTGGTTGGACAGCCGGCTTGTTATCTGCACACTAACAAGGACTGATATTGAAAAGTGGGGTGGTAGATTTTTTTGCGGGGTCGCGTCAAAAAGAGCTGCATCAGGCGGCCTTTGGGATATCGACTGTAAGTTATGGATTATCAAGATGTTAAGGTGCACAACGAGGGTTGTCAGGGTCGCATCTGGGCGTGGCGGGGCGTGTGAGCTAAATTGGGCTAAATTTTTTGCGGAAGGGTGTTGACAGGAGCGGCAAAGTGTGATAGATTGCCGCCCCATACATTCGCTGAGGGTATCGGCACATTCCGTGCCTTCGCACAGTATGCCCGGCGGTGTTGAGGCACGTCTCAAATGTCCACCGTGCGTGAAGGCAGTGCGGGACAACGTGTATGAATCCCACCAGAGGATGTGTAATCTTCTGGCAAGAAACGATAAAGAGTTATAGTCCGTGCTTTAAGGAGGCAAAAGAATGACGAATGGGATTTTCAGGGTAATGTTAGTGGCTGCGGTCATGAGCATATTCGCGGCGTCGATGGTTTTTGCCGCGGAAGCGGGCGCTCCGGCTGAGCCGAAGCCAGCACCAGCCCCGGCACCAATGATGGTGAAGGGAACCGTCAGCGTAGTCAAGGACGCCGGCGGTATGATAACCGCTGTGAAGCTGACGACAGAGGACAAAGTGGTGCACAATGTAGTTCTCGATAAGGAAGGTATGGAGCTTGCCAAGGCGGACGGCAAAGAGGTTGAGGCCGAGATAATCAAGCAGGGCGCCGATGTAAAGGTTGTGTCCTTCAAGGTAGTAGAGAAGGTCGTAGAGGAACCCGCAGAGGAACCCACGGAATAAGAACCTGCCCCCTGCT
>CAYUIL010000149.1:0-5397 GCA_964444715.1 uncultured Pirellulales bacterium
TGCATCGTAGCTCAACGCTTCCATAGTGCCCGAGCAGTTCACATTCGCAAACGAACTCGTTACATCCGCCTTGTCGAACTTCACCTGCTTGCCTTCGGAGGCAATCACCGCCTCCACTTTAATCGGCTCCGAAATAGCAATCGGCTTGCCCTCCACCACTCCCGCAAGTCCGTCGATGCTGATTTGTCCTGCCAGCTTCTTCTGCCCCGCCTCAGACAGTGTCTGCACACTGCCGACTAATTTGCCGCCCGTTACCTTCGTCTGCTCTTTTATCCCCAAGGTCTTCGGCAGTTGCAATACAACAGCCGGAATATCACATTCCAAATCCCCTTTCAGCTCATACTTCGAATCCGCCGCGGCAAACTCCTCCAAGGTCTTGACGCTCATCGGCACAGTCCCGCTCGCCTGCACCTTCGCCCAGTCCGTCGCAACGTCGAGCTTCTCTACGCTTATCAAATCTCCCTTGCCTTTAAGCTGCACCTGTGCAGCCAGGTTGCCCGTTTTTAATGTGTCGCCTTTCAACGGTGCGCCGCCCACCTCCAGCCCCTGGCCCGTCACCTGCGCCTCAATCTTCTGCAATTTCCCGTCGTCAATCGCCCCGCTAATGTTGGCCGACATCACGCCTTTGGCGCTAATCTCAACCCCCACAACCGCCAATATCGATTCCAGCGACTTCAGGTCAAGCTCGTTCACCTCAATCGTGATGTTCCCTGCCATCCCCTGCAGACCCCATCCCGCTTTGCTCGATGGCGTCGCCTTCGCCCTGGCGGTTATTGTTGACTGGCCGGCTCCTTCCTTAATGGCGGCGTTCAAATCAACGCTGCTCTGCTCGCCCACAGGCCGCAAGTTCACCGAGCTATTTATCTGCGAGACCTCCACAGCACCCTGGTCGCCTTTAATCTTCACGTCGCCATCCTTGACAACGAGGTCTATTCTTTTAATCGGCATCCCCTTCCCCGCCTCCGGCTTCTGTTGTCCGCCTTCCGCGACTGGCTTCTGCTTCATCTTCTCAACGTCTATCTCTATCCTCGGCTCATCGATGACCGTCTCGCCAAACGACAAGTTCCCCGCCAGTAGCGCCCCATAATGCGGCCGGGTGGAAAACCCCTTCACCGCAACCGACACGCTCTGGGCGTTGTCTTTGAAGCTCAGCTTGCTGATGTTAATGCCCTTCACCCAGCTCATCGACAAATTCGCAAAATCCACCGCGCCCGCCCCCGACGCGTTTGCCTTGGCCAGTATGAATTGCCGCCCGCTTTCGCTCGACACATACGCAGGCACCACAACGCCCACCACTAAAACCAGCAGCAACAGCAAAAACACCACTACGCCGACCGTTATTTTCATCGCCTTTTTCTTCGGTTTCTTCTCAGCGGTTACCTTGTTATTTTCTGCAGGTTCCATAAAACAATCCCCAAAACCGAACAAATCTCAATTACGCCCCTCGTTTGACAATCAAGAATTGAGAATGAAGAATTGAGAAACGCTCCGGTGGCCGTTTTTTGAATTCTCAATTCTGTTTCTAACCCTGCATTATCTCATCCGACTTGTGCTTCACTACCCGGTCTATCCTATCGGTCTGCTGCTTTCTCATATCGTCGAGCTGCTTTTTGCCCTTCTCAAGGTCGTCTTCCGTTATCAGCTTGTCCTTCTCTTCCTTCTCAAGCAATTTTATCGCGTCTCTTCTGATGTTGCGAACGCTCACCTTTGCCTGCTCGCCCAGCCCTTTCACCTGATGCGCCAGCTGTTTCCGCCGTTCCTCACTCAAAGGCGGCACGTTCAGCCGAATCACCTTGCCGTCAGCCATCGGCGTCAGGCCCACATCGCTCGCCAACATCGCCCTGTCTATATCCTTTATCGACCCTGGGTCGAACGGCTTTACCAAAATCATATCCGGCTGCGGCGTCGATAACGCCGCCAGCGCCTTCAAAGGCGTCGGATTGCCGTAATACTCGACCTTTATATTCTCAACCAGTCCCGTGGACGCCCTGCCCGTCCGCACTCCTTTGAGCTCGTCCTGCAGGACCTCTACCGCCTTTTTCATCTTGTTTTCGCCGTCTGTCGCTACCTGCTTAACGGGCATAGCTTGCCTCCTGCTATTGTCCGCCTCCGGCGGATTAACAGATTACCGTCCCTACCGGTTCGCCGCAAACCGCTTTTGTAATGTTGCCCTTCTTGAAAATGTTCAGCACGATTATCGGGATTTTGTTTTCCCGGCACAAGCTTATCGCCGAATGGTCCATCACGCGCAAATTCTTTTCCAGCACCTCCTGATACGACAGCTTGTCAAAAAGCTTGGCTTTCGGATTTTTCTCTGGGTCATCGCTGTAAACGCCGTCCACCTTGGTTGCCTTTATCAGCAAATCCGCCTCAAGCTCTGCCGCCCGCAGCGCCGCACAGGTATCCGTCGTAAAAAATGGATTGCCCGTCCCCCCGGCTAATATCACAATCCTGCCCTGCTCAAAGTGCCTCATCGCTCTGCGCAGTATAAACGGCTCGCACAGCGACTCTACGTCTATTGCGCTCATCACCCGCGTCGTTTGCCCCATTTTCTCCAGCGCCTCCTGCAATGCACAGGCGTTGATTATCGTCGTAAGCATCCCCATATAATCTGCTGTGTTGCGCGGTATCTGCGTCTTTTGGGAAAATTTTTGTCCCCGGATGAAGTTCCCCGCCCCCACCACTACCGCCACCTGCGGCCCAAGTTTGCTCACCTCCGCAATCCTCGCCGCTATTGACTCAAGCTGTCCTCCGTCAATCCCGTATCCGCCCTGCTCGCAGAAACTTTCCCCCGATAACTTCAACAGCACCCGCTTATACTTACTCTGGCCCATTTGTTCCTCGTGTCGCGGGCTTCCAGCCCGCGCATTTCCTTTTGTGTCGCCAGCATCCTGCCCGCACTTATCCGGCCATCCTTTTCATGACGTGGATATCCAATCCTTTCTTTTTTAACCCACATCACAACGCTCAAAATCTATTATCGTTGCTTTACCACCGGTCTGTCTAGCAGCTTCGTCTAATACTTGTGCTACTGTTTTTGTATCATCTTTGACGAACTTCTGCTCAAGCAGGCAGTTCTCCTCATAGAATTTTTTCATCTTGCCTTCGACTATCTTGTCCACGATGTTGGCCGGCTTGTTCTTCACCTGCTCGGCGTAAATACTCTTCTCTTGCTCGATGGTCTTTGCCCAATCTACCTTAGAACCTTTACCATTTTTATCAACTGCCAATGGTTTTGTTGCCGTGATATGCATTGCAATATCGTCAGCTACTCTTTTTATTAGTTCGTTTTGTGCCGTTGCATTATTGTCTGTCTGTATCTTAACCATGGAACCGACCTTCCCATTAAAATGAAGGTAAGTTCCTATAAGACCAGGTTCGTCAGCGCTAAGCCAATATCTCTTAGCTTCGGATATCGCCAATTTTTCGCCGGTTTTGCTAATTGCTTCGGTAAGTTTATCACCTGCAATATCTTTAACATTTGTAGGTTTTTGCGGGTCTATACGGCTTTTTATAAAATCATATAATTCTTTGAAAGGGTCGCTTCTAGCTACAAAATCAGTTTCACAACTTAGAGTTGCCAAAGAAGCAAATTTTTTATTTATATGATCTTCAACAAGAATTACCATTCCTTCTGTTGTCTCACGCTCTGCACGCTTGGCTAATGTGGCCAGTCCCTTCTTCCGCAGTATTGCCATTGCCTCTTCTATATTGCCGCCGGCCTCCTCCAGCGACTTCTTGCAATCCCCCATCCCCTGCCCGCTTATCTTGCGAAGTTTCACCACCAGTGAAGCCGGAATTTCCGCCATTTCAAAAGCTCCTGCTCAAAAACCTTCCCGTTTATATTGTCCCCGGTTCCTGTGCTTGCGGCTCCCCGCCGCTCGGCTGCTGACCCGCCTCAGCCGACCCCCCCGTCTCCTCAGCCGCAACCGGCTCCGCTCTCCCCTTATCCGCACGCGCCAAAACCGTTCTCCTCGACCGCACTCGCTTCGGATGCGGCGAAATCTCTTTCCGAACCGACACCATTGTCTTGCCCTTGGCCACCGCCTCCGCAAGCTCGTTCAATATCAAGCTTATTGCCCTTATCGAATCGTCATTCGCTGGTATCACCACATCCACCGTATCGGGGTCGCAATCCGTGTCGATTATCCCAACCGTCGTAACCCCCAGTTTCTTCGCCTCCCGCAGCGCCAGGTACTCCTTCCGCCCGTCAACCACCACAACGACGCCGGGAAGCCGAGACATCTTGCGTATCCCCTCCATATTGCCTTTTATCTTCCGCAGCTCCCTCTTCAGCCGGGACGCCTGCTTCTTGCTCTGGCTCTCAAGTGTCCCCTCCTGCTGCATCGCCTCAAGCTCATCCAGCCGCGCAACTCGCGACCGTATCGTCCGAAAGTTCGTCAGTGTCCCTCCAAGCCATCGGTCCGACATATAGTGCATCCCGCACTTCGCTGCCGCTGCCTCCACCGCCTTCTGCGCCTGCCGTTTGGTCCCGACAAATACAACGTCCTTGCCGCTTGCTACCACGTCCGTCAGCAGCTTCTTGGCTATCACCAGACCAGCAAGCGTCTTTCGCACGTCAATAATGTGTATCTGTCCCCGCTTGCCGAATATGAACGGCTCCATCTTCGGGTTCCAACGATTCGCGCTGTGCCCGAAATGAACACCCGCACTTATCAGCTCCCGTGTCAGCTCTTTAGCCACAAAAACCTCCAAAAACCTTCGTTTAACAAGCCACAACCACTACCAAACACCGAAAAAACCAAACGTAGAAACTTACTCCAAACCCCACACTCTGTCAAGGACTTTTACCGCATTCAGCCCTCTTATATTCGCGGCCTTTGCCAAAGTCCAGTGAAAAATCACCCACATCGTCTGCTACAATCCGAAATTGACGCGAAGTTTACCCGCCTCCGGCGGGCGTCATCCTGAGCGCAGCCCGATTCATCGGGCGGAGTTGAAGGACTTGCCTGCCCCTGCATGCCTTATACGTATTATGAAAAAATCTCGCGCGCATGTTAAAATGGGGCGGCGCGAAGCCGGCTAAAAGCGGATATAGTCGGGGGTGTTCGTGATACTTATGGCTCTATGGTCGCCTCCGAGATGGCCCAATTCAATTTTGATATAGTTGATGCCGGCAAGGGCCTTTTCAATTTTGTCGGCCCATTCAATGAGGACGACTGAGCCGGGGTAACAGTAATCGTCAAAGCCGATTTGCTCGAATTCCGCGATGGAATTGATTCGATATGCATCGATGTGAAAGACATCGAGTCGGCCGGAATATTCGTTGACTAAAACGAAGGTTGGGCTGGTGACTTTGTTTGCGGCATCGTGGGCGTCAAGACCGCTGACGATTCCCTTGATGAGATGAGTTTTGCCGCTGCCTAAGGGGCCGCA
>CAYUIL010000150.1:0-5392 GCA_964444715.1 uncultured Pirellulales bacterium
GGGCACGGCAAGTATCGCAAAAAGCGACGAAAGGGGCTACGCCGAGCACGAATATGTCGCCTCTTTTCTCGCAGGCGCACCTGTGGAGGACCCCGCTGTTATCGTGCTTGTCTCAATCCGCAAACCGGACAAATCCCTGGGAAAGGGCTACACAGGCGGCGCCGTTGCTTCACCTGTCGCAGGCAGAATCCTCGAAAAAACACTCACCTATCTCGAAAACAGTCGTCGGCCATACGTCCTAGCTTCCAGATGAGATATAAGCGGCGAAAGCAGTAGTCTTGCTGAAGTTCGTTTCTATTTCATTGATATGCCATGGGTATCGGGATCTAAAGATAATCTGGCGTCGTCATGAGAGTTTGTCTGCCTATCTATTCGTAGATTTGCGACCCTGCTGTATATTAAGTCAATGCCGCATTTGTTTGGATAATGATTCGCGTTATTGTGTTCCAGCCTCTTTCCAATCGCTATCTGTAGCAAGTCATCGCAGATTTGGAGTTCTCTGCGAGTCTCTGCAAATCGTCCGAAATTAACCATAAAGATCTTAAGTATCGTTGATCCGACCTTGTTATATCGTTCGTAGAACCAAGGCAGTCTGCCATTTGGATCAATGACAACGGGTCCAAGATCGGGGTAAACCTTAGGCCACGCGGAAAAACGGTTTGTGGGGGTGGTTTGGCAGCCTTCGTACTTCTCGATGAGGTCGTCGTACCAATTCCTGCAAACCCGGATAGATGAGTTCCGTTTTAGAAAGGGGAGATTTTTTAGATAGGGCCTTTTACCTATCACAGGTAAAGACTTCAGCGCATCTTTGAAGCGTAAGTATTCTGTTATTATCACATTCCGAAGGGACAGTTGTTGGCTGCTGAGGGGCACGAAGTGTTCAGCCAGCGCCAATGAGGCTTCTTTTGACGTCTGTTGGTGTTGCACAATGAAAGTTGCTGCTTCAATATCCCGAAAGAGTATTCTGAAGCAGACCAATTTCGTGGCAAGATGCCGCGCATTTACACTTAGTTTTCTGATAACAGAATCAAACTCGATGAGTATGGCTGCACCCAACTCACTTGCTCCGTCTTCTGTCTGAAGACATGCGTATGCGATGTAAGTCCTCGATAGACCTATGAGTTCGGCCAAAGGTCCCAATCGTGGATTGAATATTGGTTCGCTTAGATCCGCTACTTGGGGAAAAGTGTTTAGCTTTGTAATGATGTCTTCTGCTTCCAGTGCACGTTCCCACCTTCTTGTGATGGTACTTGCATGAGCCCGCAGTGCGTTTCTTAAATCCTCGTGATTGCCGTTGTGAAGGATTTCTATGACAGCCGCTATGTCGTTCATGTCCTGCTTTGATGCTGCTATTGTTGCATATCTGTTTTCCAATGTATCACCAGCTTGGTGCAGACCATTCAAGATGCCATAACTTTGTGCGAACTGTGCTTCTGCCGAACGAAGGTCAGTGACTGTGTAGTCATTTGGTATTGCCTCAGCGTCTATACTAAACAGAAGGATGCCCACAAGCCAAAAATCCCCAAGAAATAGCAACGAAATCAGCAGGCTCTTGAGCGTTAGGGAGAAGGGACTTCGGGCTGTTGCTACTAGGTACGCGTTTCTGAGCGTACGTGCAGTAAACCACAAAATTGCAATAATACAGCCGACCGTACTTACGACACTGAAAATCAGTAATGCGATCACAAACATCGCGAAGGTCAGTGCATGTCCGATCAAGGCCGACTTGCTCAGAGCATGCTGTTTGTTAGGATCCAGGCTTGAGGGGACACACAGTTGTTTATTTGGAGCGTTGTCAGGATGCTCACTTGAGGCTCTCATGTTCTGCCTTCCTTATCTAAGGGGGTGCCCGAGGTAGCCCGCTTCGACGCAGAACTGCAGGATGTCCCTTGCCGGTGGCGCTGCGTCACTTGAACCGTGCTGGCCACCCTCGACAACAATCGCAATGGCAAGTGCCCTGCCGGCGCCGTCCCTGGCGAAACCGGCAAACCACGCATGCTCGGGCTTCTCGGTTGAGCCCGTCTTGCCGTAGATTCTTATCCCCCGTGAGGCAAAACTGCTCAGGGCGGACGCAAACTCCCTGTTGGCGGTTCCGCCCGGCTCCTCGACGACGGCGTGCATACCATCATAAACAACAGCCAAAGTTGCAGAGGAGATGTTGATGTTAATTGCATCAGGTCCCGGCGAGCAGGGGTCGGCTAAAAGCCGGGCTGGGCTGTAAACGCCGCCTCTGGCTATTGTCCTCATCGCGTTTGCCACCTGCAGCGGCGTCACTCTCATGTTGCCGTGCCCTATCCCGAACCATCGTCTTTCGCCCGGCTCTAAAGGCGGCAGTTGCTCAAAGCTGGTTATGGTATCTTTAGGTAGTTCGTTGGAAATCTGCCCCTGCATTTGTCTGAATCGCCTGTCGGTTTCAGGACAAAAGTTGATTGTATGACCATACCCGAACCTGTATAGCCAGTTCTGAAGAACAAGCGGGTCGATTCGGTCGGCCAGCCGAGAAAAGTATATGTTGCAACTCCCCTTTATCGCGTTGCGGGCGTTGTTCTGCCAAAGCCCGTCGTGCCCCAGCCAGTTGTTTCTAAGATATATCCAGCAGCTCGGCCAGCCCTGTGGCGCCTTTCGGGCGGGGCAGCTTATCACCTCGCCTGCGGTGATTTCTCCTGATTCCAGCCCCGCTGTCAGTATCACCGGCTTTATTACCGAGCCGGGCGGGTACTGCTCGTTTATCGCTCGGTTACGCAGCGGCTCGCAGGGATCCGCCGCCAGCTCGCTGTAATTTCGCCTTACAAGATTCAAATCAAAACTCGGCAGCGAGACAAGAGCGAGTATGTCGCCTGTGCCGACGTCTAACACCACCGCTGAGGTGGGGGCCTCGCAGTTGGCGTTAAAGCCACAGTCGGCCAGATATTGTTCAATTTCCTGCTGCAGGGTGATGTCGATTGTCAGGCGGACGTCCTGCCCGAATTCGGCCTCGGTCCGGCTTATCAACTGCCGGTCTATATCGTAAATAATCTCTCCTCTTCTTCCCCGCAGAATCGGCTCGCAGACGTATTCGACCCCGTCCTCGCGTCCGCACAGCTCATCATCCAGATAGCTCGATAATCTGTCGCCGGCGAAACGGTCTTTATCCTCCTGCTGAGGCGGGCCGACCCAGCCGATTGTCTGTGCTGCTGCGATTCCGAACGGATAAACCCGCTCACCTTTTGCCAGAATCTCCACGCCGCTGACGTTGAGAAACTCAACACGTGCCGCAAATACCGCGTCATCGGTCTTTAATTCAACCACGGGCCAGACCTGCTTGACCTCGGCAATGTCATCGACTTTGGCTATGAGCATAAGACGTTCACGCGGGTCCTGAAAATTCTTTTCGAAATCCTCGACTGCCTCGGAAAGGGGGATATAGGTTAGATTGCGGTTGTATTTCTCCAGTATCTCGCGGCTGGGATTGTTTCTGGCCCAGGCGAAAAATGTCCGCAGGTTCCAAATCCGCTCGTTTGTCTTCTGCAGCCGCAGCACCACCTCCTCGCGGGACATACCGAACTGCACGCATTTGGCGATGAGAAGCTCCAGGTCATCCAGCCGTGCCGCGAATTCCCGCTCGATGCCGGAGGTGTTGGCGTCCGGGTTTTTCGATATGGCCTGCAGCGCAATCGCCTGGCGAACGCGTTCGTCGAGAAATCGACTCAGCTCATAGCTTATGCCCAGCCAGAACCTCGGCTCATCAGTAGCGAGGATTTGCCCGTTTCTGTCAAGTATCCTCCCCCGCAGCGTCCTTACCTGCTGATAAGACCCGCTTCGCAGCCGCAGTTGTGCGACCTGCTCTCTGTAAAACGACGTGGAAAGCAGTTGCATATCCGCCAGCCGCAGCACGCAGACCCCAAGCAAAACCGCACCGGCTGCTGCCAAAATGATAATCCGCTTCTTATACATAACCGGCGTCTGATTTCATAATCGAGTGTCGATTTGCAGGGTGGGTATCTGCCCTTTTTATATTTAGGGCGTATTTAACCGCTGCGCCCCCGGCGACGGCTTTTTATACGCATCGCCCACTCCAGAAGCAAGAACAAAAAAGGCCCGAGCACCGCCGAGTAAATCGATGTCCCCGCCAACACGCCCCAAACGCCCGGCCTCGGCGATTGCCCCGCCAAAAAGGATAGCCCCACTGCCAGTCCTCCTGCTCCAAAACCGACGACCAATATCGCAATCGCCTCCTGAGGCATCTTCCTGATGGTGATGATACGGTGCAGATACGCCAAGCCGGTTCCGAACAGCCCGAAGCTGATTATCCTCGGCCCCATAGGGAAACCCATCGCGACTATGTCCGCCGCAAACCCCAGTGCAAAAGAGCTGATAATCGCTTCCGTCGGGTTGCACCGAATTGCAAAAAATACCATCACAATCAGCAGCAGGTCCGGCACCACGTTAAGACGCGTCACTGCAATTGCATCAACCCAGCTTGCCTGCAGCAGTGTGGTAATCAGGACCAATATCGCAAAACGCGGCCAGCGCATCTTACATCTCCTGTCCGGCTTTCGTCTCTCGTCCCTCGTCCTTCGTTACAGGGACTCGTCACGGCGTAGCCGAAGGCGAAGCCGGATTCATTACTATCACGGCCACGTTGTTCAAACTGCCGATATCACAGGTCGGCTTGACCGTTATGTCCCACAACGCCGCATTTCTGTTGTCTCTTTTGCATTGCTGCACCGCCCCGACAATCATAGCAACATCCAGATAGCCGGGCTTCTTCCGAACCAGCACCGCGTCACCGACCTTGATTTTGTGCTTGACGGGCACTAATTTTATCTTTGCCGAGTTGTTACCGTCGCCCTGCATCAGCATATTTATATCCAGACCGGCTATATTAACCTGAGCTACCGAGGAGGCGTCGCTGAACAGCCGAACCTTCGCCGTTCTCGCCGACAGGTCTGATACGGTCCCGATTACACTGTTGTCGCCTATGACGAAGAGGTTTTTTGCCAGCCCGTCGTCCCTGCCGCGGTTTATGATAAGCTCGCCTCGCAGCCCCTCTGTCGAGGCGGTGATAATGTCCGCAGGCACTAATTTGGCCCCTTCCAGCCCTCGTAATCTCGTCCGCAGGCCCGACAACTGCTGAACCACCTGGTTTTTCTGACGCAGCTCCTCTTCGAGGTTTGCGATGTGGTTCTGATACTGTATCTCTTTTCGGCTGGAATCGCCCTGCACTGCAACTTCCGTCCGCGCCGACAGAGGCATATTTCTTCCGATACTCAGGGGCCAGCGGAAAAGTCGGGCGAACGCGAATTGAAACCTGCTGGTTACCGCCTGGGGACAAAACAAAAGAATCAACCCCGCCAGCATAAACCAGGCGAACAACATCCTTCTGGAGACCCTGATTCGCTTCCCTGCCATT
>CAYUIL010000151.1:0-5383 GCA_964444715.1 uncultured Pirellulales bacterium
GAGGCGCATAAAAAGCCGCTGCCGAACTATCCGCAGCGGATAGGGATATTGACGAGCGAATCGGGGGCGGCGTTTCAGGATATCGTAAAAAGTATTTTTGACAGGTGGCCTTGCGTGAGGTTGTATTTTTATCCTGTGCCGGTGCAGGGGGAGGGGGCGGCTGAAAAAATTGCTGCGGCGATAAGGGACGTGAACCGGCGAAACGACAGGTTGAAGCTTGACGTTTTGATTGTTGGTCGCGGCGGCGGGTCACTGGAGGATTTGTGGGCGTTTAACGAGGAGGTGCTGGCCAGGGCGATTTACGATTCGAAGATACCGATTATCAGCGCGGTTGGTCACGAGGTTGATACAACGATTGCGGATTTGGTTGCGGATGCGCGGGCATCAACGCCGACAAAGGCGGGCGTGGTGGCTGTGCCGGATGCGAGAGAGGTTTTGAAGCAGTTGTCGTCGGCTGAGAGCCGGCTGACAGGTGAGATAGAATCGATTATCGAGCTTGCCGAGCAAAGGTTGCAAACGCTATTAGCAAGCAGCGTATTCAGGAATCCGCTTTTGGCGGTTCGCAACAGGGAGCAGCAGTTGGATGAGACGGGGGGCAATCTTGAAGAATTGATTAGAGAAGTGCTGGCGTGGGCGAGGGAGAGATTGAATGAGGTTTATGAGCAGGTGGTTCGGCTTGAGCCGCATCGGCTGTTGGGCAGAAAAGTGGTTGAGGTAAATGAGTTGAGAAGCCGGGCGAACGCGGCGATAACGGCTTTATTAGTGAAAGTGAGGGTGCAGCTTACCGCTCAAGAGAATCGGCTTGCAGGGCTGAATCCGAAGGCGGTCTTGCGGCGTGGTTATACGATAACGACACTCAAGCAGACGGGAACTATGGTTAAAGCAGTGACGGACGTGCAGATAGGGGATACGATGGTTACAGAGCTGGCGGGGGAGAATTTGATTGAAAGCAAAGTTACAAAAAAGTAAAAAGAAACCACAGATTACGCAGATTAACACTATTGGGTAAAAGAATGGCGAAGGAAGAAATAAAAAGTGATGTCGGCAAATTGAGCTTTGAGCAGGCGATAAAGGAATTGACGGGCATAGTCGGCAAAATCGAGCAGGGCGATATTGCGCTACAAGACAGCTTGCAGCAGTATGAAAAAGGGATGGCTCTGATTAAGCACTGCCGGAAGATTCTGCAGGAGGCGGAAAGACGCATCGAGAAGATTGCATCGGAGCAGGACAGCGGTAGTAAAAGCTGATTTGGATTCCCGCTCCGCCGCGGCGGATAAATTTCGCGGGAATGACAATTTGGCGAGCGTGGCGGAACTGGCATACGCGCAAGGCTTAGGACCTTGTGTCCCTTAGGGACGTGGAGGTTCGACTCCTCTCGCTCGCAGTAAATTCGCCGAGAAGACCGGCGAAATTGATAATCGATGATTGATAATTGATGATTTGGCTGACGCCGGCTGATAGATGCCCCGTGACTGAGGCACGGCGTTTATGTTAATCATCAATCATCAATAATCAATAATCAATGGCAAGACAGGGGGTCGAATATGGCGGGCGATTACTTTGAGCTAAAGGCGAGGGGCACAAACGTCAGGACGGAGGTTGTGGCGGGGATTACAACGTTTCTGACGATGGCCTACATCATTTTTGTCAATCCCGATATGCTGAGCAAGACGGGGATGGACAAAACCGCACTTGTGGTGGTTACGTGTTTAGTTACTGCGATTTCAACGATTATCGCGGGGGTTTTCGGGAAGGCGCCGATAGCCATGGCGCCGGGGATGGGGCTTAACGCGTTTTTCACATATACGCTTGTGCTCAATAATAAGCTAAGCTGGGAGACGGCGCTTGGGGCGGTGTTCGTTTCCGGCTTATTGTTTTTGCTGCTGACTTTGATTGGGCTTCGCAAGAAGCTCGTTGAGGCGATACCGCCGGGGATTATCGCGGCGATATCGGTCGGCATAGGGCTTTTCATCACGTTCGTCGGTTTAGTAAATCTTCACATCATAGTTCATAACGAGGCGACGCTTGTATCGGCGGGGCCTTTGGGGCCGAAGACGCTTATAGGTCTGGCGGGACTATTGTTTATGCTGTTTCTTGAAATGAAGGGGGTAAAGGGGTCGCTGCTTATCGGCATAGTGTTTTCCACGCTTTTGGCCATTGCTTTTGGATACGTTGAGAGACCGGAAAAGTGGGTGTCGTTCGGCGTGGATATAAGGCCGATTGCGCTTCATTTGGATATTTTAAGCGCGCTTAAATGGGGCGTGTTGGGCAGCGTGTTCAGCTTGATGTTTATGGATATGTTCGACAGTATCGGCACATTGGTTGCGTGCTGTCATCAGGCGAAAATGGTCGATAATAACGGCAAGATAAAGGGGTTGGACAGGTTATTGGCGATTGATGCGCTGGCGACGATGACGGGGGCGGTGTTCGGCACATCGACCACGACCGCGTATATCGAATCGGCGGCCGGGATAGAGCAGGGCGGTCGGTCCGGGTTGACGTCGATAGTAACGGGGGCAATGTTTTTGTTGGCGATATTGTTTGCGCCGTTGGTGGGGGTGGTGCCTGAATACGCGACGGCCCCGGCCTTGGTTATGGTAGGGCTATTTATGATGAAGGAAGTCCGGGTGATAAACTTCGCCAATGTACAGGAGGCGTTCCCGGCCTTCATTATTATCGTGATGATTGCCTTGAGCTACAGTATCAGCACGGGGCTGGCTTTCGGGTTTATTTCCTTTGTGCTTATCAAGTCGGCTGCCGGCAGGATAAGAGAGGTCAAGCCGACAATGTGGATTATCGCGGCCTTATCGCTGCTGTTTTTGTCAGCGGACAAGTTAGGGGAGTTGGTAAAATTTATTAAATGAGCGGGTAACCCCCCAATAAATTGGGGGGCTAAATTACAAGGAGCAGATTATGGACAAGTTGTATGAGAATTCGGAGACGGGGTGTTGTCCGCGGTTTCAACCGGAACCGTGGGACAAGAAAGAAATAACGTTCAGGGATAAGCTTTTCGTTAAAGACCATGTTGTGAGTTTCCTGCATATACCGCTAAATTTCGGCAAAGTGATGGTGAAGAATATGGAAAGGATTGTGCAGGCACAGGCGTTGGCACCGGAGCCGATGGTTCTGAGCGATGAGAATTCGCTTTGGGGTGCGGATGTTTATATTGCCGTGTCAAAGGATGTGCCGGGGGCAGAAATGGCGAAGTTATCGGGGACGTTTTTAACAAAGGTTTTTGAAGGGCCATACAAGAATATCCGCCAGTGGATAAAACAGATGACTGATTACGTCCGCCAGCAGGGAAAAGAGCTAAAGAAGCTTTACTTTTTCTACACGACCTGCCCAAAGTGCGCTAAATACTACGGCAAAAACTACGTTGTACTCCTGGCACAGGTATGAAAGTTAGAGAAAAATGAGAAAAAGGTTCCTGACATCTTTTTCTCCCGATGAGAGACGGAAGCAGTATGAATGACCAAATAGAACCTTCTGGTAAAAAAAGGCAAGGACTCCGATGGCTTTTGGGAGTTGCCGTTATCTTGTTTATTTGCTGGTTGATAAGTTTTTTTTCGCCACTACTCAGTGTCTTACTGATGCCGATTCTCATCCTTTTGTTTTTTTTATGGACTCCAGAGACCAAATGGCTTGCGAAAGTCATCGCTGTTCTGTTTGTTTGCGGGTTAGCAGGTCTTTTTGTGCCAATGTGTGGTGCCCCGCTGATACTGATTATTCTTTTTTTGTTATCTGCATCAACTCCTTAGATGAAGCGGCTTGTGAAAGTCGCTATTGCCTTGTTTGTCGGGGGTGCATTACTGAGTCGTGTGGTAAGAGAGCCATTACTGGGTCTGACCTTTTGGTTTTTGCCGTATGTAGCAGCACCAATTTTAGCGATAATCGTGTCTGCTATCCAGTTACGCGGTAAATCCATCAGCAGTGGAGTAACGCACATCTTTTTGATTGCTTTTATGCTGGTATTCTTTTCGATAAATAGTAGGACTTACATTATAATGGCTTCGCCTTATATTTATATGCCGCCTGCACTCACCAATGAAAACCTTAAAGTTTACAAGGAATGCGTCAAATATGCGAGAGACCATGAGGAGCTGAAGGGTCTCGTATTCTACATGCAAGGAGTGGTGTCTGAAAGCAACGTGCCTTCCGATCCAAATACACAAGAATCACTTTGGAAAGCTCTTGGACAAATCTCAAAAGAACCTGAAACGGCTGCTATCGCCAAACAGCTACCCGCAATCATGTGCCCGAGATTTGAAAGATATGATGATACTGTTATTTTCTATAAGGGCAATAACCCGTTCATACCAATAATTTCGAAAGAGATTTGGCATGTCTGGCCAAGCGGGCACGGCGTGGCTTATTCGTTGAACGGCCAAGACCCTAACCAAAGTGATGACCCGATACTTGTAAAGTATAAACCGTTTATCAGGATTCGTGGCAATTGGTATCTCTCCAGGGGTCTTTTAATGTCTGGTAACGGACGGACTTATTACTCAATACCGGCTATTTCCAAGACGCTAATCGATCGTTCTTTCAGTATAAATGGCATCGACCCTAATAAGCTGGACTAAAAATTCCGCGTGGGCTAAAGCCCGCCCTACAACTTAATGTTCTTTGTTCTGCAATCTCTGTTCTGTATTCTGCGTTCCTATTAAATAAATGCAGAACAGAGAATATAGAATTCAGAATGCAGAACAAAATTTTATTATGCGGGCAACTTGGCTAAGACGGAGGCGGTGTGTAGGCCGAGGAGCATAAGGAAGTCGAGGTCGCCGAGGTTGTAGTGGTCGTCACGGAAGGTGTTGTTGGCGTAGATTACGCCGAAGCAGCCGGCGGGGGTGAGCAGTGGGGCGATAATGACGGAGCGAATCTGGGTTTCCTTTTGCTGGGAGAGGTCTCTTGTGAAAATGAAGAGCATAAACTGTTTTTTGTCGATTGATTCGCCGATTTTGTCGCTGAATTCGAGGTCGGCCTGTTCGACGGTCATACCGCTTCTGGTTCTGCCTGCGTGCGAGGTCATAGGGCCGGTTGCTTTGGCCCGCATTGCCCCCCAGGTCTGATAAGTTTTGAACTGTTTTGAGACCAGCTCGAGCAGGATAAGCAAAGCCCTGTCGAGGTTGTCGGCCTTTTTAAGCTCTTCGATTGCATAGAGATAATCGGGGGCACGTTCCGCCTGGAACCTGATTGCGGGCGCTCTTTCGGCGCCGAGTTTTCTTATAATGATTTGGGGGCCTGTGGAAAGTGATACGGGGGCCTCTTCCAGCTCGACGGTCTCGCCGGCGGGGTCCGGCGCCTCATCTGTCTCGAAGTTGACTTCGAGTATAAAATCGGATATGCGAATGATATCGCCGGATTTGATTTCGGCTTTGTG
>CAYUIL010000152.1:0-5378 GCA_964444715.1 uncultured Pirellulales bacterium
TAATGGGTGGGGATGGCATGATATGATATGTGCCGGGCAATTGCTGGGCACCAATACCCTTGACTTCAACTGATTGAACTTGAGCACCAGGCGGCAGGGCAATCAAGAAGTTTTTGGCCGGAAGCATCGGCTTGCCCGGTTCCATCAAATAACCATATCCCTCCATCTCAATCCGCTGTCCCCTATCCCCATTGATGATCTGATAATCAGACGCAGCGACCGTGATGGTCAAGTCACCCCCCTTCAGTCTGGAGGCTACACTTATCACCACCAGCAACCCTATGCTCAAGGGAATAGCTAACCTCTGATATCTCCTCATTGGTTCCCCCTTCCTCGTTTTGGTGTGTGAAGACCTACTCGTTAAATATAACCATTTTTGTACTCTAAGGCAATTGATTTTTGATTACGCATGTGGCTGAGAACCCCACAAGCTAAGTAGCCATTGCTGTGCAACCAAAAAAGGGAGGAGCCCATTCTCTCCCCCCTTTATAGCTGCTAACGTCCAAAATGAGCCGCCGTGGCCGGTGCGGCCCCTGCGGCTGAGCGCCGGCCCCAATTCGCAGGGGGCGTGACGGCCGAAGGGTCGGCTCCATTTTGTGGTTATGCGCCATTCAATATGCCCAAATACGCATTCAGCGAAAATTCTGCTTTTTCATCCTTTTGCAGAAAATGCATGTACGTTTGTGCACGACTTGAACCATCCAATATGCCAAAAGAGGCGTTTACGGGGTCAGCATCTTCTTTTGGCATCTTCAGTATGAGTGGCGGTATTACTCCGCACTCTCTCAAATACTTTAACCAGTAATCGAAGTTTTTCACGGATTCGTGGTGGATGTTTTTCTCGCCAAGTAAAACTCTCGACTCATCGGGGACCGAAAGATTATCGAATGCAGTTCTTTTCAATTTGCATAAATACCAGTCATTTATGGTCAACATTTCTCTGAGGTTGTCTATGTTTTTTGGTCCATCTTTTCCGCATATTCCGCCAATAGTGCAGCAAAAAAAATGCACTACATCACGTTGTGGCACTTTTTTCGCATCGCAAACGTGCGTTTTCCAATTTTGATCTGTCATGTTTCGTCCAAATATGAAGTTGAAGATGTTTTAGCCAACTTCCTTTTTGATTCTCGGGCCTGTCGTTTCATATTCGCGCATAACGTCACGACTGAGCGGCGACCTTCACGCCGTCCGCTCCAGCCGATAGTTCGGCGGTCTTCCTTGCCACGACCATGATCTCGATTTCGTCCAGATCAAGTTCCCGTCTCCCCCAGTTGCCGGCGGTGCCGCCCCACATGCTGATGACGAACAAGCCGGCGAGACCGCACATTAAGACCAATTCCGTTGGCACGAATGCCCGTTCCCGAACCGGGATGGCGGGCAGACCTTCTCGGGGCGAGTGGGCAGACGACTCAACCATCTGCAGCGGATCAAACCGCCCCTTTCTGACATCATCGTTCGTGTACTTGCGAATCATGGCTGCCCCGTTGAGGACCGTCAGGAGGGCGCGTGCCTGTGGCTTAAGGCTCCGGGAGATGTTACGCAGAATCGCGAGTGGCTGATCCATCGGATCATCGGTCTGGCCCAGAAGTCCCAAAGATCCCTCGCATAGGCAGATGGCAGCGTCATACTTCTCGGCGAGCGAGAACCACGCCGCATCGGAACGGATCCAGTTCACCTTGACGCATGCCACCTTTGCACCCTGTTCTGCCTGCGCCAGCATTTCTGCGGACAGGTCCAGGCCCGTGACCGCATAGCCTCTCTTCGCCAACTCAATCGAGTGGCGTCCCGTCCCGCAACCGACATCGAGTATCGAACTGCCCGGTTGCAGGGCCAACTCCTCCAGAAGGAAATCCACCTCGCGGATGGTGTTCTTCGTGAACACGTTGTCCATATAGACGGGTGCGTGGGCGTCGAAGAACCGCTCCCAACTCGTCTTCTCACTTGTCATGTGTACTTTTCCGCCGAACGCTCAGCATCAGCTGTGGCGCGAAGCGCCGTCAGCTGCATGCTGTTGTTAGACCGCACAGCTACAGCGACCGCACCGACTCGGCGGCTAGGAATGGCCTTTCCACTCCTTCGCCAGAATCGCGTAGATGTACTCGTCGCGCCACTCGCCCTCTATTATGTGGCTCTCCCTGAAGTGTGCTTCGCGCCTCATACCCAGCCCCTCCATGAGACGCCAGGAACGAGTGTTGTCGCTACCCGTGCGCGCAGAGATTCGATGAAGTCCAAGTTGATCGAAGCAGTAGGTCACCAGAGCCCCAACAGCCTCGATCCCCAAGCCCTGGCCCTGATACTGCCGCCCGAGCAGCCAACCGACTAAGCCCTGCCTGTGTTCGCCGGTTCGGAGCACACCGAAACCGACGTTGCCGATCACCTTGCTCGCCGACTTCAGCTCGACAACGAGACTCAGCCACTTGGGATCAGACTCCGGGTCAACGTCCCTCTGGCTTTCCCAGTACTTCCGCACCCCCTCCTCTGACACGGGCCATCCTACATTCCGAGCCACCCAGAAGTCAGCATCCGAGGAATACTCTAGGATGTCCGCACAGTCCCTGTCTTCGTACTTGCGCAGCCGAAGCCGCTCCGTCTCTATGATGAGGCTCACTCGATTTCCATGGCCGAACTTGGACCAGCGATGTTCTCTGCTTGCTGTGCGGCCTAACTATCGCTTATGCCAGTCGCATAAGAACCCTATCGATGAAAACATTTGATCCATAACACGCAGAGCGAGATACTAAGCCAACTCAGCAGAATGTCCAATGTCTTAACTCAAGACCCCCTCAAAAATCCCTATCCCCTCACCCGCCTGCGGAGGGTGGGCGGGTCTTGGGCGAGGTGGTTATCGGGTCGGGGTTAGTTCGAGGGGGAAGTTGCCTATTCGTTTAAGTGGCCTAACAGGCTTTTGTTCGCTAAGCTGCGAGCAAGACGGCGCGGCCGTTGCCCTGTAAGAGCCGTGACACAAAGTTCGTCAGCTTCATCGAAAAGTTAGGCAGAGCTTTTTAGTTGTTGACAATTTTCATTTCTGATTGCAAGTAGTCTACGACCCTGATCTGGCAATAATGATGTTAGCTTTAATGCCTCTTCAATATATTTACATCCTTCCTTTAAATCTGTTTCGATAATTGTCATGCCCAGATTTGCAATAGTCATCGCAAAGCCAGCAGGGTATTCGTCTTTCCTTCTGACCTCCAGGGCTTCCTTGTAGCACGCGATGGCCTTCCGAACATTCTCCGCTCGTTCCTCGGCAGTTGCAGAAGGAAGATCAGTATAGGCAGTGCCCAGATTGTTCTGGGTTGTTGCATACTGCACAGGGTATTCGTCTTTCCGATAGACCTCCAGAGAGTCATAGAATATTTCTACTGCTTTTCTAATGTTTGATCCTCTTGTTGCTCCATCTAAGGCAGGGCGCTCTAAACATGATATTGCGATATTTCCATACGATGCCGCAATTCCCTCTTTATCTTGACCCTTTTCGGCCAAATGCAAGGCCTTGCTATAATGTTCCAAAGCTTTGTTATGTTGTCTAAGGTAACGATAACAATGGCCAATTTGAATGTGTACCGAGCACGATTTTGAATTATCCTCTGTACGAAACAGTAACTCTCTGAACTTATCGATAGCATTATGATAATTCTGCTCATTTGCTTCTTGTAATGCTTTTTGAAATTGTGTTTTAAAATCTGCTACCTTCGATTCAGGTATGCCATCGAAATAGTTGTAAATATTAATATTATAAATCGTTGATGCCGGAAAAGATGTTGCTGAAGTAGGTGCGCTTCCATGAAACTCCCATTTTTCATCTATGATCGATAATTTTTTTCTTGATAAAATGAATAGTATTGCACCGAATACCAATCCGATTATAGAGAGGATAAATAAATAATCTATCAATTTCGAAATGACATTGTATGCTATTGACTGTGAAAGTTGCGGAAAAATATCAAGCTGTAATATCTGTCGATATATCAAGTATAGTACTAAAATTAATAGTGCCGTAATCGAGAGAGGTTTCCACCTTTTATTAGCTAATTTAATCAATTGCAATTCTTTCATGTATTAAGACTCCTCTTCTGCCCAACTATCGCTTATGTTAGTCGCATGAGAACCTTTTATGCCGCGCCCACCCGTTTCCGAAGCCGAGTCACGAAATCATGTATTCGCTGACGATCCGGAGCAGCGAAATATGCCAACAGGTACGGCCGTCCATCCGAGAACTGCTCCACATTCCGCATACCATTGGGCCCAACAGGAACTGGATACCGGCCTACCCAAAGCGAGCATCGCGTCAACCTTGCGAGAAGCTCTTCTTCTAGGACGGTCAAAGAAAGCTCGAGGCGGCCAACAAGATGGCGGAGATCATGGTCTTTTAGATATTTCGGAAGCCTCTTGATTAAGGTGCTTTTGCGAAGCTCCTCTTCATTGGCTCGCACCAATTCAGCTTTGCAGTAGTTCTCGATTGCGTAGGCGACCAGCATGAAATAGGGAGCCTGAAGGTTGCCGAGGCCCATAAGCTCCGGTGGCACCGCTGGCACTTTGCCTTCCAGTGAGACGGAACTCCAATACCGCGTGAGTTCTATCTCGAGGAGATGTGCCGCTTCCATAAGCTGGTCCGCCATCTGGATCCAGCTCCTCGGGCAGAGCAGGGCCTTCGTGTACATTAGACTTTCTATTATTTCCTTATGAATCTCTGCCATTTTGGTTTTGCCACCCGCCATCACTCACCTCCGTCTGACAAAAAGAGTTGTGTATCGTATTCACAGAAACTCCTTCATAATCACCTTACAGATGTGCTTTATCTCATCCTTCTTAGCAACTATCGGCCCGTAGGCTACGTTACAGGCCTGCAGGACATACATCTCTACCGATTCCTCCCGTACTCTTCTCACTATTGAATCCCTGAATGTAGTTTCACTACGGCGATGTCTTTAAGATACGGTTCTTGGTCGAAGTTTCCCTCCCAAGCGAAAATGGCGTCCAAATCTACCCTTGCCCTGGCGGGACAACAAAGGAAGATTCAAACGCCATTTTATAGAGTCTGTATATCCCACCAGTGGCTTTTAATATGCCCCTAAGTTAACCTCACCCTTATCCTGACCGGGAAGCATCGGAGGCCTTTCAGGAGGTTGTTCTGGGCCAATAGACCCTCCTCCGAAGCACCTGGTGTATTGTTCAAATGTAAACCAATTGTCCACAAAAGTCAAGCTAAATTTAGACATGCAATGACTGAGGATCCCACAAGATCACTACCGGTGACGGGTGGGCGGACCCAATAGGGAGGAGCCCATTCTCTCCTCCCTTCTCAGGTTATGGGTGCTTAGAGACCAGCCTACTTCAAGAGCAACCATCCTCCTCGTTTGCACGAAGCTCCCAGCCTG
>CAYUIL010000153.1:0-3553 GCA_964444715.1 uncultured Pirellulales bacterium
CATAAACCAGGCGAACAACATCCTTCTGGAGACCCTGATTCGCTTCCCTGCCATTTTTTGTCCCTCGTCCCCCGTCGCTCGAAATACCAGGGACGGGTCACGGGGCTTTGTTTTGCGGAGCTACCAGCCGGATTCGCTATGCTCCATTGTGTCCTTCCACAACTCCAGATTTTCCAGGTAAACGCTGGTGCCGCGCGCGACGGCTGTCAGCGGGTCATCGACGCGGATGACCTTCAGGCCCGTCGCGTTGGCAAGCACGGTGTCCATCCCGCGCAACAGCGACCCCCCGCCGCAGATGTTGATGCCGTTGTCGATAAGGTCGGCGGCCAGTTCGGGTTCGGCCTTCTCCAGCGTTCTCGTTACTGCATCGATGATGGCTGCTATCGGCTCTTTCAATGCCTCGCGGATTTCTTCGCTCGTGATGACGATTTTTCGCGGCAGCCCCGAGATAGTGTCCCTGCCTGCCACCTCCATCGTCAGCTCTTCCTCTAACGGCGCGGCGGAGCCGATTTGTATCTTTACCTTCTCAGCCCGCGGCTCACCTACCAGTAAGTTGTAAGTCCGCTTGAGGTGATTGATTACCGCCTCGTCCATATCATCGCCGCCGGTGCGGATTGACTCGCAGGTGGCGATGTCCGCTAAGCTCATTATCGCAACTTCGGTTGTCCCTCCGCCGATATCGACAATCATCGAGGCGGTCGGGTCGGTAATCGGCAGCCCCGCTCCGATGCCCGCAGCCATCGGCTCATCCACCAGATACACCTTTCTTGCGCCGGCGCGCTCTGCGCTGTCGATAACCGCCCGGCGCTCAACTGCTGTTATCCCGCTGGGCACGGCGATGACCACGCGGGGGCGTACCAGCTTACCTCTGCCGTGGACCTTGCGAATGAAGTAGTTAAGCATTGCCTCGGTGATTTCAAAGTCGCTGATTACGCCGTCTTTGAGGGGTCTGATTGCACTGATGGAGCCGGGGGTCTTGCCTAACATCTCACGCGCGACGAGTCCTACCGCTTCGCCGTTATTGAGGACTTGATTAGTGCCTTTGCGGACTGCAACTACCGAGGGTTCATTGAGGACGATGCCCTTGCCCCGGACACAAACCAGCGTCGTACAGGTACCGAGGTCGATACCCATATCCATACTGAACCAGCCCAATACCGCGTCCAGAAGCATCATCGACTCCGTTCTAAGACAATACCCAGGTTAAGTTACCTGGCATATTCTATCGCATCCGGCGTGCTGGCTCAATAGCCAATTTTTATGGAATTTTGAATAAGGTGCCGTAGTCGAAATAGCACTTGTAGGCAACAAACGCCGCCGTAACCAACACTACGCCAAATGCCACTGCTAAGATGATGGTGTAAAGATTGCTCGACGGCGCCGTTTTTACACTGCGTGGTTGTCCCTCAGGACTCATATTCAAACCTCAATAGCTCACAAGTTGGTGGCCGCGTTGTCACCGGCTTTGGGCGGCTGCTGCACCAGTTCGAGAACGCCTACGGCCTTTTCTGTATCCACGTTTACGATGAGGATGTCACAGATGAACTCGTCGCCGCGGGTGACGTGAAACCTCATTCCTTCCCTGACGCCGTCTGCGGAGCCGATTGATATGGTGGCCAGAGAATTCTTCGCATCAATCTGGGAAACCAGGCACTTCAGGCCAATCGGCTCGCCAATGGGCGAAGCGGGTCGCGCGGCGCCCCTTTCAGGCGTCACCGGCGAGCTTACTGCTGCGACCCTGCCGCCCGCCCGCAACAGCTTGTCTAACCGGGTTTCTATGTCCGCCTTTTCTTCTGTCAGCCGTTTTTTCTCCGCCGCCACTGTCTCTATTATGGCCCTCTTTTCAAGAAGTGCGGCGCTTATCTGCTCCAGCTCCTGGTTTAGCTTTATTTGTTCCGCCTTTAACTGCTTCACCTCCTCCAGAGCAGCGTTGAGCGTCTGGGTCTGCTTTTCCGTGGTCGCCGAGAAGTCCTTGGTGATACTTGCCCAGCTATTGACCCTTTCCAGCAACTCGGCTTTTTCTCTTTCAACGTTGCTCAGCGTGGTTTGCAACTCGTTGGCCTTGGTCTTCAGTGAGGCAATATCGTTGTTCAACGATTTTTCGATGTCGTCTTTTTGCTGGATTTTTTCGTTTAGCTGCCTGGTTAAACTGTCCTTTGCCTCGTTGAGGGCGTCACGGTCCTTTTGCAGGTTGTCGTATTTTTGCCTGTAGTTGTCGGCGTTGGCGACGTAGGTCACCACGATGCCGCAAAGGAATATTGAGGAGATAGTCAGCAGGACTATGAGGACCTTTGTGAGATTACTCAAGATTCGCTCCTTTCACCAATTTTACCAAATTCCACTACACAGGCGGATTATACCCCACCACCGTTATCCTGTAAACACCCTTATTTTATGCTTTTAGCCCCTTTAGGTCAAGTTAATTTTGGTAAAATCAGGCATCGGCCTGCTATACCACCCATCCTTACCGTCCTATATTCTCGCGGGCGGAACACTGGAAAACCGCCTCTGCCGTCGCGAGTCGGACAAACTCAGATTCATTTTTTAGCAGTTCCGGAAGGAACTTTTTCAAGGTTGGCGTCCTAATCTGCCCTATGGCCAGGGCTGCCAGTGTATTTATGCGGGCCCGTCCTTCCTGGTCTGTTCCGGCTGCGACGTCCCGTGTGAGGGCTTCTAAAACAACCTTTTCGCCGGACGTATCACCCAAACTGCCGAGCTGTTCCGCCGCAACAAGCCGGACCTCGGCTAAGTCGTCTTTGAGCATTGTCAAAAGGGAGTCCCTCGCCTTGATAGTGCCTAATGCGCCCATCGCCCGCACGCCGCACACCCTGTCGTCCGCGTACGCGCTTATGAGCATCGCCCAGAGCTTCTGATAGATTTGCTCATCTCCGAGCCGGGCTATGGCCTCAATGGAATTCAGGCGAACTCTGTCGTCCGAGGACTCGTCTCTGATTGCCTGATACAGCAGCGGCAGGACGGCCCCGTCGCCGATTTTGCCTAACAGAAATGCGGCGTTTGCCCTGACTTGTTGGTTGGTGCCGCTTATCGCGGTGCGAATCTGCTCACCGGAAGCGCCTGCGCCGCTGAGTTTGACAATGGCGTAGTCCGCGGCGATTCTGACGTTTTCATCGTTGTCTTTGAGCAGCTGTATGACCTCGTTTCTTGCAGGTGAGTAGCCAGTGTCGCCTACCGCTACGGCGGCTCCAAACCGCACCGGCACAAACTCATCTTTGAGAAGTCGTTGTATATAGGGCATAAATACTCGTTTGTTTGTAGCCGCAGCCGTCTCGATGGCGTTGGCCCGGACCTGCGGCTCGCTGCTGGCAAGGGCCTGCTGGATAATCCGCGTCGCCTGCTGCTCAAGTGAGTCGGTCGAAAAGTCGGCGATGGTTTGTTGCCCGGCCGGATTTTGATTACAGCCGCAGAAAAGAACCAGCGCACTTGCGAACAAAAGTATAATACAGGTGATGACGAATTTATTTCCTTGTGGTTTTGTGTTTTTAGGTTGGTGGGTTTCTTGTTATTGTGTGGTTGGTGTAAGTGGTCTATTTTG
>CAYUIL010000153.1:3563-5323 GCA_964444715.1 uncultured Pirellulales bacterium
CGTACTCACAGCCCCAAATCGGCATAAGTGCCGCTGCGAACAAATAAGCTATGCGGGTAATGATGGCCTTGTTTTTTACTGGAAAGTTACCCGTCATTCGATTTGCTCACTTTCCGGTCGCGATTTTTTTGTCTTTGTTCTGTTTTCTAAAGACGAATCTTTCAGCAAGCTGCGCTATTATGAGTCCGGCTAAGCACAACTGGCAAGAGAAATCCAGCCATTGGCCATACTTGCTGAAGAATGTGATTCTCGAATCAATGGGGATTGCCTCGGCGAACCAGCCGGCGACCCCTTGTCGGTCAAACGCCCTTTGCGGCAGGTTTCCCGCTCGGTAACCGTCTTTGACGCGGCCCAGCGTGTCAATCAGGCAGCTTATCCCGGTATTGACGCTGCGCAAAACGGCCATACGGTTCTCAACCGCCCGCAATGCGCATATGGCGGTGTGCTGGGCAAGTTCGCTGCTCGTGAATACCTTGCCATTTTTGAACCTCACAAACCACCCGTCGTTGCTTATGTTTACAAGCCAGTCAATCCGCTTGTCGCCCTCCTCATCCAGTGCAAATCGCCTCGCCATCGCCGGCACCGCGTCCTCGTAGCAAATCATCACGCTGAATTTATATTGGCGGTTTTCGTCCGGTGGCTGCATTTCAAACACCGTGAATTCACTGCCGGCGTCAATCGTGTAATCGAAATCGTAAGGGGACATTTTTATCAGCAGATTGTGAATAAAAGCGATGTTCTCGAAGGGCAGAATCTCGCCGAAGGGAACAAGATGAATTTTGTAATACTTTTGCGGGGCCTGGTTGCCGTCGGGGGTGTACAAAAAGGCGGAGTTGTATTTTTGCGCAAGCCGGATATCGAAATTTTCCTCGATTCGCGGGTTGCCGCCGTATGCGCCCGCTAACACAAACGCCCCTTGTCCGGCGTGCTCACGAATCGCCTTGTCGAAAATCCTGTATGAATGGGACTCGTCTAAGAGACGCAGGACCCGTGAATCGAGTATCGCCTGCACCATTGTCTCGGGCCAGACGATAAGCTTCGCTCCGGCTGGAATACACTGATTGCTTTGGCCCAGCAGCTCATCAAAAATCTGCTCCTCTGCCGCGAACGACTGCTTCACCGACTGCGGGACATTCGTCTGCACCGCCGCAACTACCGGCCCGGTTGTGATATATTTGCCCGACTGATTGATTCTCAACTTTCCGTATACGACTGTGCCGATAATCGCTGAACACACAAGAAATGTCATTATGAAGTTTACCGCCTTCAGCAGACGTTTCTCGCTTACGGCGATTATCAAATCTGCAATCAGCCCATTGACCGTTGCTATGAGGAACGAAATGCCAGCCGCGCCGAATATGTCAGCTATCTGTATTATTGTGGTGTTTGCATATTGGCTGTGTGAGAGATGATGCCAGTAAAAGCCGCCTAAGAATAGCCCCTGACTTTGCTCGATGCCGACGACAAGTATCGGCACAGCGATAACTAACGGTATTCGTTTTATTCTGCACCAGCGAAGCGTTATCGCCAGTATCGGCCAAAGTAGTGCCGTATAAAGGCAAAACGCAATCCACCCGCTAATCGTAACAAAGCTCATCCAGTATATATTGCCAAGCCAGCAAAATGCCCCGACAATATACGCGACAAGGCATAGCGGAAGCGCTTTGACATTAGGTGAACAGACCAATATGAATGGCACAAACGCCACCCACGCCAATGGCCACCACCCTATCGGCGCCTGCGCCAAACTCAGCATCACC
>CAYUIL010000154.1:0-5267 GCA_964444715.1 uncultured Pirellulales bacterium
CCTCTTTTGTTACAGTAATTATCCCACGCAGCGCCGCAGTACGAATTGGTGTCGGCTCATCAGGTTTGTACAGTTCCTTATATATGGCTAATGCCTTCTCTTTTTGACCCTGGGCTGCAAGCCGGTCGGCACATTTCAAGTAAGCATCCAGAACAGGCACTCGCAGGCTAGCGCTGGCCTTGTCTTTGGCCTGGGCCAGCACTTTGGAAGCTTGCGAATCAGCTATCATACCCAAAGCCGCTGCTGTTGCTTCTGCCACCATCGCATCCGAATCAGAAACCAGCTTACTCAGCGCGCTAACTGATTTGCTGTCACGACGCTGACCTAACGAATTGATTATACCGACCTGTACCTTGCCGGTTGTTTTCGGTAAGGCCTCACGCAATGCATCATCGACAGCCGAATTGGGTATACGCTCCAATGCGTACCTTGCCATATCAGCTGTCTCTTTGTTGGCTAGCATCTTAGCCAGTGTAGGCACCGAGCGTTTTGTGCCAATAATGCTCAGCTGCCTGCAAGCAAACTGCTTACCAGCACGTGTTGAGTCGGAAGATTTGAGTACATCCAGCAAACTGTCTTCAATCTTCTTCAATTTTCCTTTATTGCCGTAAACTTCGCGTAAATTATCACTGAACTCAACCAGTGCCACACGGCTTTTTCCCCAATCATATTTTTTGATGTTTTCTATTAATTCATTCATTCTTGACCCTTTCCTGAACTAATCAACAGGTTTTGGCTTCGTATCAACCTCTCCTGCTACGGCCTCGGCCTTCGCCGGGATGAGTAAGTCTCCAAGTGCAAACTGTATCCCGTCGAGGTAGTGCTGCAATATCGCCGGGTTCCAGTAGATACTATTGTTGTGCCCGAGTGAGCAGTAGAACAGGCGTCCTTTCCCGTATGTTTTGACCCAGCTGATACCGGTATCCTCATCGCCGGGCCTGACTCCTCGGGCGTTTTTGGTGACTTCATCGCTCATATCGAGACTCATCAGAACAAGCTGTTTATCTCGTGAGTACAGCGGCGCATCTGTTCGGTAAATTTCATCTTTTATCTTAAATCCTTTTCCTCCAAATGCCGCCATAAGCGGATGGTTCGGCTCGTCGATTTTTATTGCCCAAGTCCCACCGGCTACCCAGGGATGGCCGGTAAAGCTGCCGCCCATCATCCGTTGACCTTCCGGCCATTTGTAAAAATTATCCGTTGCTGCATGGATACCCACTATGCCTTTTCCGCCCTTGATGAAATCCATTAGTGCCTTACAACGCTCAGGGGTCTTTCTGTAATCAAACTCAAGATACGTCGTATTATTAAGGCACACTGCATCAAACTGCTTGAGGTTCTCCTCCGTGAACATGGAGTAGTCGTCGGTAATTACGGTTTCGTATGCGCCTGTCTTTTTACCCATAAGCTCAAGTGCCTTATTGCCCACGGGGATTGATGTGTGGAAATACCCCTCGCACCGCCAGAAAACCAGAAGTTTCCGTGGCTTGACAGGCTTAACGGTCGCCTTTTGCGGTGCAGCGTTTTCTATTCTCTGCACTTCTTGAGATGACAGCTTCCGCAACTCTTTTGGCGACTGCGCCTGCGAAATATCTGCAACCATCGACAAACAAGACATGGCGAGCAACCCCCAAATAATAACTTTTGACCGTTGATTCACTTTTTACTCCTTTCCAATCAGAAGTCAGAATCTTATTCTTCTGTTTTCTGTCATCTGTTATCTGTTATCTGTTATAGATGCCATGGGCTGCGCATCGGCCTCGACAGCATCCGGTTGGCCTCATCACTATTAAGGAAAATCTCCTTTTCAGGGTTCCACTGCAGTCTCTTCTTAGTGAGCATGGCTATCTCTCCCAATAACCCGACGCTGATGGACCGATGGGCTACCTCTGCCGGAGCTACCGTCTCCTTACGACTCTTGACACAATCTATAAAATTCTGCGCATGGTCTCGGCTTTCATATAGATGTATTTCGTCGGGGCCAATCTTTTCATCCAAAACGCTTTGTGGTTCGGCAGTAAGGCCCTGACGATTGACATGAATCCAGCCCTTCTCGCCGTACCATTTTGTCCCACGCGGGATTGTCTTTTCGTTCATCACGGTTATCTCAACGCCGCTGGCATATTTGCATTTGATTTTATATTCCATAGGAGTGTTATAGAGACCATCTCTCGGATAAACGCCGCGGCCCTCTATCTCAACCGGACCGGTCCGGTTCAGGCCCAGCCCCCAGTGAGCAATGTCGATGTGATGTCCCGCCCAGTCGGTAAGCTGACCGCCGGAGTAATCCATAATCCAACGCCAATCCCGATGAGGCGCGTTGCGGCTGAACCTTATATAAGGCCGCCACGGTGCCGGACCTAACCAGAAGTTCCAGTCCAGGCCGTCAGGCACGGGCTCCACCGGAGTGTTAGGCCCGCTGCTTCCGGTCGGAAGACCAACCTCGACTCTGGCTACCTTACCTATGCGACCATTGCGAACCAGCTCACAGGCCCGGCGGAAGTTCCAGTCCGAACGCTGCTGACTACCCGTCTGCCACACTATGCCATAACGCGTGACCGCATTGCATATCGCCCGGCCTTCACGAATAGTCCGGGCCAGCGGCTTTTGTGCGTAAATATCCTTGCCGGCCCTGGCCCCCATAATAGCAGGTATCGAATGCCAGTGGTCCGGTACCGCTATCGCAAGAGCATCGATGTCATCACGCTCGAGGATATTGCGGAAATCGGGGTACGTCTTGCAATCACTGTTGCCGTATTTTCGGTCGACCTCTCTCTTGGCATTATCACGATGACTTTTATCAACATCGCAAACGGCCACTGTCTGCACCTCCGGTTTGCTGAGAAGTCCCCGCATATCCCACGTGCCCTGGTTGCCTACTCCTATGTGGCCCATCGTGATGCGATTGCTCGGCGACACGGCGTCGTCCCTTCCGAATACAGAAGAAGGTACGATATATGGAAATGCTATCGTGCCTACAGCAGTGCCTGTCACCGTTTTCAGGAACCGGCGGCGGCTGATGTTCTTACTTTTATTCCCATTTTGTGCCATCTGTTTATCCTTTTTTCTCGAATAACTATTACAGGTGCCACGGGCTGCGCATCGCCTTGCCGAGCAACCTCGCAGCGGTCGGGTCATCGATAATCTCATCCGTGTCCGGATTAAAGCGTATCTTGCGTCCCAGCAGCATGGCAATCTGGCCGAGATGGCCCGGTGTCACCGAGCGGTGCGCAACCTCACACGGCGTTATCGTCGTACTACGGCTCTTCACACAGTCCAGAAAATTACGCTGATGACCGGGTGAACGAAGCAGGTGTATATCGTTAGGTCCAAACTTCTCGGCAAGTATTGCCTTGGGTTCCGCATCTATTTGCTGATTCCGGTCTACCCAGACCCATCCGTCTTTGCCTATCCACTTTGTCCCCCCTCGAATATCATTGTATCCTCCGGCTATTGTTATCGTAATATCCTTGGGGTATTTGGCTGTCAGGCGATATCTTGTCGGGCTGTCCCATAAAGCATCTTTCGAATATTTGCCATGGCCTTCAATCTCGTGAGGCCCTGTATAGTCGAATCCTAAGCCCCAGTGCGCAATATCGAGATGGTGGCCCACCCAGTCCATTAGCTGGCCGCCACCGTAGTCAAGGACCCATCGCCAGTTTTTGTGTACCCGTGCACGGCAGTACGGTGTATAAGGTGCAGGCCCAAGCCAGAGGTCGTAGTCGAGCTCTTTAGGCGGCGGACATATCTCTTTCTGATTCCTTGTTCCTTCGTAATCGGACTGTCCGGGAGGCAGCCCCACCTCAACTGTATGCACTTTGCCGATTCGGCCGTTTAGCACAAGTTCGCAGGCAAAGCGAAAGTTTGACTGCGACCGCTGCCAGCTGCCGGTCTGCCATACACGATTGTATCGCTTCACCGCTTCGCATATTGCCCGGCCCTCTTTGAAAGTGTGCGAAAGCGGCTTTTCACCGTAAATGTCTTTGCTGGCCCTCGCAGCTTCTATAGCCGGTATCGAATGCCAATGGTCGGGCAAACTGAGCGTAACCGTATCGATATCATCACGCGCCAGCAGCTCCCGGAAGTCGTGATACGCCGCACAGTTTTTGTTTTGATAATGCTCATTGACACGATTCACTGCTTCCTGCAGATGATTTTTGTCTATATCGCAAACCGCGATGACCTGGCAGTCTTTCTCAGCGAGGAAAGAGTTGAGGTTACCTGACCCCTGCCAGCCAATGCCGATGAGGCCCATAGTAATTCGCTCACTCGGCGCAACACTGCCGGCCTGTCCGAGAGCCGATGAGGTAATAACGTACGGAAAGCTTATTGCCCCCAAAGCCGCCCCGGCAGTACCTGTGAGGAATTGACGCCGGCTGATACGCTTCTTGCTGACCATAATTTGGTTTCTCCTTGTATCACGGGCTTCCAGCCCGTGCTGCCACGGCCAAGATGGCCGTGCTACGTTTTACTTTTCTCAAATGCAGCATCGAAGGCGAGCTGCGAAGGCTTAAAGTCGGCCATTTTAATGAACTCGCAGGCCTCTTTTGCACCATGCTCACGGTCCATACGGCTGTCCTCCCACTCAATTGAAAGAGGGCCCTGATAGCCGATATCATTGAGAGCAACTATGATTTCCTCAAAGTTGGTGTCACCATGGCCTATCGAACGGAAATCCCAGTACCGCCGCGGGTCTGCAAACTCCGTATGGCCGCCGAACACGCCTACCGTCCCGTCGCCATGACCCCACCAGGCGTCCTTCATATGAGCGTGAAAGATTCTATCGCCGAAGGTACGGATAAACTTGACGTAGTCAACTCCCTGATAGCCGAGATGACTCGGGTCGTAATTAAAGCCAAAGGCCGGATGGTTCTTGAGGGCTTTAAGGGCACGTTGTGCCGAGGCAATATCGAACGCAATCTCCGTCGGATGCACTTCGAGAGCAAACTTTATGCCCAGGTCCTTAAAAGCGTTAAGGATAGGCCTGAATCTCTTTGCGAAGTCCTGGTAACCTGCTTCTATCATATCCTGCGACGCCGGTGGAAACGAATAAAGCAGATGCCAGATTGAGCTGCCCGTGAAGCCGTTGACCACCTTCACGCCGAGCCGCTTGGCCGCTTTACCGGTATCAATCATTTTCTGAGCCGCTCTCTTTCGCACGCCTTCAGGGTCTCCGTCACCCCAGACATCCGGAGGCAGGATAGCTTTATGACGCTCATCGATATTATCGCAGATTGCCTGGCCTACAAGATGTGACGAAATTGCAA
>CAYUIL010000155.1:0-5249 GCA_964444715.1 uncultured Pirellulales bacterium
TGCCACGCTGACCGAGATTCCAATAACACAGGCCCTTATGGGCCTCGGTATGCACAAAGGCCCTGTGTTAGCTTTGTTGCTTGCAGGTCCCGCCTTGTCGCTGCCGAGCATTCTCGTTATTCGCAGGGTGATGGGGAATCTCAAAACAGTCATCTTCATCATACTCGTTGTCGTGATGTCAACGATTGCAGGAATGTTTTTCGGAGCGTCCTTTTGAGAGGTGAGCAATGAAGAAAATTCAGGTTCTCGGCACGAGCTGCCCAAAATGCAGGAAACTGACTGAAAACGCCGAAGCCGCCGTAAAACAGCTCGGCATCGAATGTGAAGTATCGAAAGTAAGTGATATCAACGAGATTATGAAATTCGGGGTAATGATGACACCCGCGCTGGCGGTTGATGGCAATGTAAAGGCCGTCGGCAAAGTCCTTTCGCCCGAGCAGATTAAACACTTACTGACTTAATCAGGAGTTCGACAAATGAACCCAAAGAAACTCATTACTGCGGCCTTACTGGTATTCGTAGCCGCAAGTCTTGGTTATATGACTGCCCGCGAGAAAAATTCACAATCTTTGCTGGCGTCGCGGGCGGGTGTTTCATCCGAGATTGACTTGCCGGATGCAAATCAACAAGTGATGGTCTATTACTTCCACGGCGACGTCCGCTGCCCGACCTGCCATAAGCTCGAAAATTACGCCAAAGAAGCCCTCGATACATACTTCGCGGATAACCTGGCTGCGGGGAAAATACGATGGAAGCCCACCAACGTTGATACGCCCGCCAACGAGCATTTCGTCAAGGATTACAAGCTTGTCACCAAATCAGTTATTGTCTCGCGGATGGTAAATGGCCAAGAAGTAGCTTGGAAGAATCTTGACCAGATATGGGAATTGGTTTCAGATAAGGACAAATATCTCACATACATCCGGGATAGCGTCAAGAAATTCACCGCGGAGGAACAAAAGTGAACGAATTCGTCTTGGCCGCAGGCGCTGCCCTATGGTTCGGCATACTAACTTCAATCAGTCCCTGCCCGCTGGCGACCAATATCGCGGCGATTTCGTTCATAGGCCGAAAGGTCGGTCATCCTGCTTACATCCTTTCCACGGGCCTGCTCTACACTCTCGGCAGGGCGTTGACTTATGTCGTTCTCGCAATCGTTTTGGTTAAGGGGCTGTCCTCGATGCCTCTGGTTTCCTACTGGCTTCAAAAATATATGAATCGGCTGCTTGGGCCGATTTTGATTCTCGTTGCGATGGTCCTGCTCGACCTGCTTTCATTTGGCGTCTCATCCGGCGGTATTGCACAGTGGTCCCACAAACGCACGTCCGGATTTGGCTTAGTGGGGGCGCTGCTGTTGGGAATCCTCTTTGCCCTGTCCTTCTGTCCGGTATCGGCTGCGTTGTTCTTTGCGACGCTTATCCCGCTATCCGTCAAACACTCCTCCGCCGTCCTGCTGCCGACTATTTATGGCGTCGGCACCGCGCTTCCGGTTCTCATCTTTGCCCTGCTGCTCACAACGAGTGCCGACCTGATGGGGCGTGCCTTTCAACGGGTAACACAGTTCGAGCTTTGGGCACGCCGGATAACAGGGATTATCTTTCTCGCCGTCGGCATCTATTTTACTTTCGCCTATACACTCGGTTTTCGGGTCTAATGCTCCGGCACGGATTAGCCCACCGGCGTTGCTCGTCTGCCTCACCCATTGACACAATCACGGTTTTCCTCTTATAGTATCCCTTTGCTGCCATTGGTGAACTTGGCGTATTTAGAGATACGAACGTCGAAAGGAATAGTCGATGGATGCCGCAATTTTCAAGGCATACGACATAAGGGGCGTTTACCCCGACCAGCTTAACGAGGAAGATGCGTGGAAGATAGGTTTTGCGGCCGCCCGTTTTCTGCCGGCGCTTCTTCACGGCTTTGACCGAGGGCAAGCCAACGCGAGAACAATCTGCATCGGGCGCGATATGAGAACCCACAGCGAATCGCTCGCCAATGCGCTTATCGAAGGCATTACCTCTGCGGGCATCGATGTCATTGACCTCGGTATGAACGATACGCCCTTTATTTATTTTGCGGTCAATCACCTTGGCGCCTGCGGAGGCATCCAGGTAACCGCGTCGCACAACCCCGCCAAGTATAACGGCTTCAAAGTGTCAGGCCCCGGTGCCAAACCCGTCGGCGAAGACACGGGGCTGAAGGACATAAAACATATCGCCGTATCTTTGCTGCACACCAAAGGCAAAGCCACCGGGACAGTCCAAAAAATCGACCTGACCGAAGAATACAAAAAACACGTCCTGAAGTTTCTGCAGCCCAAGCTGCGAAAGCTCAAAATCGCCATTGATGCATCGAATGGTATGGCGGGGAAAATGGTCCCGGCTGTCTTCTCAGAACTGGGGTTGAAAATCATCGAGATTAACTTCAAGTATGACGGCACGTTTAAGCATGACCCAAACCCTCTGATTGAGGAAAACCTCGCGGAGTTGAAGGCTGCAATCGTCCGGGAGGACTGCGATTTCGGCGTCTGCTTTGACGGCGACGCAGACCGGCTGATGATGGTGGACGAAACCGGCCAGACGATTGGCTGCGACCTGATGACCGCCCTTATGGCAGGTTACTTTCTGAAAAAGAATCCGAAGTCAACGATAGTTTACGACCTTCGCTCAAGCCGGGTCGTGGCGGAAGAAATCATTAAACACGGCGGGACGCCGAGGCGGGAGCGCGTTGGCCACGCATTTATGAAAAAGGCGCTGCGTGATTCGCACGCCGTCTTCGGCGGCGAGCTGTCGGGCCACTTCTATTACCGCGACAACTTCTGTGCCGACTCTGGGCTGATTACCTTTGTTCATATGCTCAACATAGTCAGCCAGTCCAATTCGGCGGTCAGCTCGCTTATCAAACCGCTGCGCAGGTACTTCGCCAGCGGCGAGATAAATTTCCAAATCGCAGACAAGAAGGCCAAGATGGACGAGCTGGCGAAAAGATACCGCGATGGGCAGGTTGACTGGCTCGACGGCGTTACCGCCGGGTACAAGGACTGGTGGTTCAACTGCAGGCCGAGCAACACGGAGCCGTTATTGCGGCTGACCGTCGAGGCGAAAACCGGGAAGCTGCTCGAAGAGAAGCTTGCCGAGATTGAAGGTGTGCTTGGTCCGCCGGTTCAACACAAAAAGGCCGCTTCGCCTCCGCGGAAACAACCCGTGAAGAAGACAGGCAAAAAGAAATCAGCCGGAAAAATGAGGTAGAAGCTATGGAAATAAACACCAAAACACTTACGACCCCAAACGGTGCGGTCGAGGGCGTTCAGACAAAATGGCCCGGCTTCAACATTCTGATTGTTACCGGCTCCAAGGGTTTCCTCGCCTGTCCTGCAATCGACATCGACGCCTGCCAGCACTACGGGGTTGCCGCCGCCCTGGTTGAAAGCTCGCCCGACAATCCAATCGGCACCCTGGAGCGATTCCCAAACCGCAAGATTACAAAGGTAAACGAGAAAGCAAAGTCGCTGGGCATCAAGGAAGGTATGCCCGTAGCCGACGCCTTCGCGTTGATTGCATAGTACTCCCCTAACCCAAACTTTGGAGGGCACGAATATGAGAGTCGCACGGCTTCTTACTCTGGCCATTTTTCTCGTCATTTTTTCAAACACCGCTTTTGCTCAACGGGAGCCATCGAGCGATATGCCGCTTATTGCCAAAGTGAATCCGGCTTTGGCCGGTATCAAAGAACTGTCGGTTGTCATCTCGGCCCCCGATTCAGAGCCGAACAGGGACGGTTTGGTTTTGGCGGACCTCAAGGCCGAAGTGATAGCCAAGCTCTATGACGCCGGTTTTAAGGTTGGTCGCTCGCCCGCCGGCCATATTGTGGCTACGCCAGAGTTGAGAATCAGTTTAGGTATGCTCAAACTCGAATCCTGCGGGCAGTTTGTGTTCTCTGTGCAAACGTCGCTGGTTCGCGGTGTTGCTCTGCCGGACGGTGGCCAGCTTCATATTGGCGCAGATGTCTGGAAGATGGAGTCAGGGATGCAGGCCGTGGCGATAGAAAGGATGCCCGATGAGGTTGGCGATATTGTCCGGCAACAGGTTAAGGCGTTTGTCATTGCCTGCTCAGTAGCCGGCCCCGGTGACAAACAAGCCGATGTCAATCAAACCCGGCTGCAGCCGCGCAAAGCGGCCGCTGAAAAGAATACCAAACCTGCAAAGCAGCAGGCCGTTGAATCGAGCTATGTCGCGTCGAAAAACGGGCAGGTCTTTCACAAACCTGGATGTCAGTTTGCCGGGAAAATCCTGCCGGAGAACCTTGTCACCTATTCCACCAGGGAGGAAGCCATTGCTGCCGGCAAACGACCCTGCAAACGCTGCAATCCCTGACGTTGGATTGTAAGCGATGTGTGCTCAAGGTCGGACATTGAACGGATTCATCAGGCAGACCGCCGGTGATATTGCACGTGGTCTGGGACATCTGCTTTGGCCAGGTTTGTGTATGAACTGCCGCGAAAAGATGCCCGAAGAAGGCAGCGGCTTGTGCAACGACTGCTGGGCGGGGCTTAGAACAGTGTGCTCAGCCGATTACTGTCGGCGCTGCGGCCGGGATGTAAGCCCGTATGCGGTTTGCGATGGTGTTTGCCCGAGCTGCCGTGGCGAGCAAATTCATTTTGACGGCATTGCCCGCGCAGGCGTGTATGCGGAGTCGCTGCGGAATATGGTTCTTGCTTTCAAGAATGGCCAGACCGAGCTCGACTTAGTGATGGTCTGGCTGGCGAAATCAGCACTCCAGACAAGCGCGTTTTCCGGGGACATCGACTTTTTTGTGCCTGTTCCCCTGCACTGGTGGAGACGGCTCACCCGCGGTTACAATCAGTCGCATCTATTGGCCAGGGGGCTAAAGCACCCATCCGCGAGGACCAGCGTCGACCTTGCCCGGATTCGTTACACAAAGGCGCAGCCGACGATGCCCACTCTGGCCGCCCGCGCAAGAAACGTGGCCGGCGCCTTTGCTGTCCGCTATCGACATCCCTTCGCAGGCCGCAAGGTTTGTCTCGTCGATGACATTAAAACAACCGGCGCTACGCTGAATGAGTGTGCAAAGACGCTTAAAGAAGCGGGTGCACTAAAAGTATTTGCCTTGGTATTGGCCGTCGCGGGACAGAATACGGGATAGTGCTGTCTGGGGTGTTACTTTTGGCAGTAGTCGATGAGGCGGGCGATTTCGCTGCGGAGGTCTTTGCGATGGACAATCATATCGAC
>CAYUIL010000156.1:0-5237 GCA_964444715.1 uncultured Pirellulales bacterium
AACCGAAGAAGTAGTGGAGGTGGCGGTTTATACGAATCTTGACGAGGTCGAGCTGTATGTTAATGAAAAACTGATTTCGAGCAGGAAAATGGATTCAGATATTCACAAGATTGTCTGGAAAGACGTTGTGCTCAGGCCCGGCCTAAACAAGATAAACGTAGTCAGCCGAAAAGGCGGCGAAAAATACACCGACGCGTGCGAATGGACGTATGCAAAAAGGGAAGATTCAAAACAGGGAAACAAAGAGTAGTTAAGCATTTATTTGTAAACGGAGTTTCCATAGGAATCGTAAGCGACAATGGCTGGGAAATCAACAACTTCGAGACGTCTTACGGCTTCGGCGCCGAGGTCTTCGTAAGCGATTATTTCTGCGGCGACGATGTGTTTAGCCAATAAGGCCCCTGCCCCGCCGACGGTTGATAAATGCACCGCACAATATTGTTTGAGGGCGTCCCTCACGAGCTCGTTTCGATAACCTTTACCAAGCATCGCTTTTAAGCCGGCGGCGATAAGTTTGGGGCTGAAGGGATCCATTCTGGAGGAGGTTGTGGGGCCTGCGGCGCCGATGGGTCGGCCTGGGGGAGCAGGTGATGGGCCGCAGAAGTAAATGATGGCGCCTTTGAGCGGAAAAGGTAACGACACCCCCCCTGCTATCGCCTCGCAGAGCCGTTTATGGGCGACGTCGCGGGCGGTGTAAATGGACCCTGAGATGAGGACCTCGTCGCCGGCTTTAAGCGAGCGGACGACGGCGTCGGTCAAGGGTGGTTTTATTGTCTTTGGGGTTGTGTTCATTGATAGCAGTTTAACGCAGGGCGGTGATTATTTCAATTAAATCGTGTTTGAAGTATAATGAAAGATATGGCGAAGTATCCGATATTTCTGGAATTAGGCGGTCGGCGGGTGGTGATTGTCGGCGGCGGAGCGGTAGCGGCGCGGAAGGCGGAGGCGATGCTCAAAGCCGGCGCACGGCTGATAGTGGTGGCCGAGCGCATCGATGATACGCTTCGCAAAGTATGCGCAGGGACAAAAGCAGAGCTGATAGAGGGCAGATATTCGAAGGACTATCTGTCGGGCGCGACGCTGGCGATAGCGGCGACGGACAACGCGAAACTAAACAGCCAGATTTATAAGGACTGCCAGCGGTTGGAGATTTTGTGCAACGTTGTGGATTCGCCGGAGCTTTGTGATTTTTTTGTGCCGGCGGTAGTGCGGCGAGGGGATTTGCAGATTGCGGTCGGCACAGAGGGGAATTGTCCGGCATACGCGGGGCATCTGCGGAAGAAGCTGGAGGAGATGTTCAAGGAGGAGCACGGGCGATTTTTAGCGGAATTAGAGGCGATGAGAAAGCAGGTAATAGAGGAGGTCAGTGGCGCGGATGACCGCAAGGCGCTGCTGGGCCGGTTAGTGGATGACGAGTCGTTTGAGTATTTCCTTCAGAACGGTTCAGCCGCGTGGCGGAATCGCGCGGAGGGACTCATAAGAGAGTGCGGGTCGAAGGGCGAGTGAAGCAGGTCAGGCCTCGATTTTGTCGATGGTCACGCGGAGATATTTTTGGCGATGGCCGATGCGTTTGTGGCTGTTTTTGCGCCTGCGGAGATACGTGGGGTAGAGTTTTTTGCCCTTGATAACGGAGTCCTGGGCGGTGGTTTTGAAGAAGGCGATGACCTTTGCGCCTTTGAGATATGGGGCACCGATTTTGACGTCTTTGCCATCGCTGACGAGAAGGACCTTGTCCAGCTCAATCTTTTTGGCGTCGGGCTTGACGTCTGTAAGCTCGATATCGAGCGAGTCGCCCTGGCTGACCTTATACTGTTTACCGCCTTGTTCGATTACCGCATACATTCCAAACACTCCGGCGTCTGATGACTAAACATTTGACTAAAAGGCAGATTATATCGACGGCTTAGTTGCAGTAAAGGCAAATTTAGGATATTTTTATGACCCCGGCATAAAGCCGGGGGCTTTCGATGGGATGACATTATGCAGATAGCGATGATAGAGGACAAGATGATGCGGGTTGAGGAGGTGGGGCCGGAGTATTTAGACAGGGGGATATTCTTCGGCGACGGCGTATATGAGGTGCTGCGGGGCTATAACGGCAGGATATTTGCATTAGAGGAGCATCTTGAGCGATTAGCGAACAGCTTGGCGGCCATAGAGATAACGGGGATTGATGTTAACAAAATCCGCTCGCGTGTGGTAAGGGCATTTGAACAGGCGGGGATTGCGGACGCGAAGATATACTTTCATATTACGCGTGGCTCAGGGCCGAGAGACCACTTGCCGGATACGAATATGAAGCCGAATTTTTTCTTGACCGTTACGGAGCTGAAAGAAGACGCAAGTTTGAAAGAAAAAGGCGTCTCGGTATCGACATATCCTGATATAAGGTGGAAGAGATGCGATATAAAGTCGCTGAACTTGTTGGCCAACGTCCTGGCAAGGGCAGACGCGGCAAGGAAGGGATGCTTTGAGGCGGTATTTGTCGATAACGCCGATTTTATAACTGAAGGGGCCGGCTCGGCATTTTTCGGCATCGTGGGCGGGAAACTGCGGACGGCGGCGCTTACAACAGGCATATTGCCTTCAATAACGCGCAAATACGTCATCAAGGCAGCCAAGAGCATCGGATTAAAGGTTGAGGAAGAGTCGCTGACGCCGGTGCAGGCCCGCACCGCCGCTGAGCTTTTTTTAGGCGTAACCACGAGGGACATTATTCCCATTGTGAAATTCGACGGCCAGGTAATCGGCGACGGCAGGCCGGGGAAGCGGACGAAGTCGCTTATCGAGGAGTTTAAGAAGTTTACGGGCTGACCTATGGTGTTTTCACGAGGAGTTGTTTGAGTGCGCGGTAGTCGGTTTCCGACTTCGTCCCGATAAACTGCATCGGGACTACGCCGGACAAGTTGCCTTATTAAGCAGAACTCGCTTTGCAATAACTATGCAGTTTTCAGCATCTTTTTGAGGGTCCTGTAATCAGTCTTTCCGGTACCCAATAAGGGGATTTCATCGAGTTTGACGACGCGGCGGATGGAGTGGAGGCCTGAGAGACCGGCGGCGCGGATTTTTTTGTTGGCGTCCTCGCGGTCGATATTTTGCGAGGTGAATAAGACCAATTCCGGCTGTTCGGCATCGGTGGCATCGACGGCCAGCGTTGGGCCTTTGTCGGGGTCGGAAGGGAAGCTGGATTCGAGGACGGATTCGATGGCAGGCAGAGAAATCATTTCGCCGCCCAGTTTGACGAATCTTTTGAGTCGACCCTGGAAGGTGAGGAGGCCATCCTGGTCGATGCAAACTAAATCGCCTGTGCTATACCATTGTTTGCTGTTCAACTCGATAAAGGGGGATTTTCCGGAGTAGTTGAGGTAGCCGGCAAATACGCTTGGGCCGCGGACGAGGAGCAAGCCGGTTGCGGGAGGTGTGAGGGGTTTGAGGGTTTCGGGGTGAACGAGGAGAAGTTCCAGACCGGGCAGGATTTTGCCGATTGAGAAGGGTTTTGGGTCGGACTCATCGTTAAGAGAGATAATCGGGGAACATTCAGTAACGCCATAGCCCTCGAGAATGACGGCCTTTTTGCATTTTTGGGCGAGGGCATCGTAGACGGTCTGGGGACATTTTTCTGCGCCGGTAACGGCGAGGCGAAGGGAGGCGAGCTGTTTTTCTGTAGCGACGCGTGCGATACTGCCGGCGAAGGTGGGCGTGCCGACGAGCAGCGTAACGCGGTATGCGTCGATGACTTTGGCTAATGTGTCGGCCTCGGTGGGGTTGGGGGAATAAACGGCTTGCACATCTGCGAGCAGAGGCAGGAGCATAGTTACAGTCAGGCCGAAGGAATGGAAAGGAGGGAGAAAGCCGATAAGGCGGTCGGTTTCGTAAAGTTTGATTACACTGAGAACGTCCCGCATATTGGCGATTAAATTGGAGTGTGAAAGTGGGACGGCCTTGGGCAGCGTTTCGGAGCCGCTGGTGAAGAGAATGACGGCGGTTTTATTAACCCCGGCATTACGCAAGGATGCCCAGGACAAGTGAGCGGTGAGCCAGGCAGAGACGCGTGCGAAGCGGGAAAGTTTCTCGCGGAATTGTTCGAGGAAACAAAAGCGAGAGGAGACGGCTGAAAGGTCGATACCCTGCAGGGCGATTCTGTCAACGAGTGGTTTGGCGGTGAGGATATGACGGACGCCGACGGCGTCTAAAGAGGCGAGGATATTTCGCGGGCCGGCGGTCCAGTTGACCATAACGGGGATTTTTTCGGCGAAGAGGGTTGCCAGATAGACGATGTCGGCGGTAACGGATGCGGGGAGCATTATGCCGAGGTGGTCACCTTCAAGCTGCCGGATAAGCGGACGCAGCGCGAGGCAGGCAGTAATGATATCGCGATAGGATTTTGTGCCAGTTGTCTGGTCGGCGACGATGACGCGGGACGGGTGGCGGGCGGCTTGCTTGAGGAAGACTTCGGTTAGCAATTCGCCGGATGGTAATGAGACGCGACGGCTTGCTGCGGGACTGAACCAGCCGGCGGGGACGAGCTTGATGGCTGTGGGGGTGAGGAAAACGAACTGGCCGCAGGCGGCAAGCATTACGTCACCGACGGTCGCCATAGCGTCGGCGTCGGCCTGACGGAAGCCGAATTCTTTTTCGAGCCAGAGGAGCAAATCGGCACGGGCCAAGCTGTCCATTCCGAGGTCGGCGGCAAGGCGGTCGGTTTCTTTTAGATCCTGGATGCCACAACGTTCAGAAAGATGTTTGAGGACGATTTGGCGCGTTGCGTCGGGGACGGATGAGTAATTCGATTGTAAAGTCGGAGGCGTCGGCTCAGGAACGGTTTGTGTGCCGTCCTTTTCCCATACCGTGCAGGGGACATAAGTGTTGGGCAGAGCGTCGGTATTGTAAAAGTTTTCGAGGAAACGATTGAAGGTATTTCGGTCGGCATTGCGGGGAAGGTCGGGCGGCTCGTAAAACTCGATAGTAACTTTTCGGCGAGGTGCGAAGAAGATTCCGCTTGCCAGCAGTTGCAATGTGCCTTTCAGCAGTGTCGGCACAACCAACGGTTCTTTGCCGCTTGCCCAGCTAAATCGGCTTCCCCACAGGCCTCGTGTGCGGACGAGGATGATGCGAACATCGGGGCAATTCTGGAGGATTCGCTCGACGGAGCTGTTTGCGCCCAGGGATTCTTTGAAGCTGTGATAGACGCGGCCGGCAGGCCAGAGGAGCAGGTTATCGCCATGTTTGAGGCCCTC
>CAYUIL010000157.1:0-5206 GCA_964444715.1 uncultured Pirellulales bacterium
TCGTTCACCGAGGACGTGGCGAAGCGATACAAGGCATACGGCTGGCTCGTTTTAGAGGTGCCGGGCGACGGCAACGATATGCTCATGTTTGAAAAGGCGCTCAAGAGGGCAAAACGCGAGAAAAATCGGCCGACGCTGATTAAGCTTCGCACGCACATCGCATTCGGCTGTCCGACAAAGCAGGACACGGCCGAGGCGCACGGCTCACCTTTGGGCGAAGATGAGATTAAACTGACCAAGCAAACATTCGGCTGGGACCCCGAAAAGACATTCAATGTCCCCGAGCAGGTCCTTGAACATACTCGCAAGACAATCGACAAGGGCAAAAAGGCGGAAGCATCGTGGAATCGATTGTTCAAAAAATACGAAGCGGCGTATCCCGAGCTTGCCGAGCAGTTCAAAAGCGCCGCTGAAAATAAAATCACTGTCGATATCGACTCGTTGCTGCCCAAATTTGACGTGGTAAAGGAAGGCAAGCCCAATGCGGTCGCAACCCGCTCTGCATCAGGCAAGACCTTGGATGCCCTTATGCCGCATTTCCCGCTTATCTTAGGCGGCAGCGCGGACCTGACGCCCTCGAACAATACACGCTGGAAAGACGCGAAGGATTTTCAGGGAAATTGCCGCGACGGCAGATACATCCGGTTCGGCGTCCGCGAGCACGGTATGGGCGCGATTATGAACGGTATCTCGATTAGCGGGCTTACCCGCGCGTTCGGCGGGACGTTTCTGGTCTTCAGCGATTATATGCGCGGGGCGGTGCGATTGGCCGCATTATCGCGTTATCCGACAATTTTTGTCTGGACGCACGACAGTATCGGCATCGGCGAGGATGGCCCAACGCATCAGGCGGTTGAGCACTTCGCCGCACTGCGGGCAATACCAAACCTGCTTGTCATCAGGCCGGCCGACGCAAACGAGACCGCACAGGCCTGGAAATTCATCCTGCAATATCGCGAAGGCCCCGTGGGGTTACTGCTCACCCGCCAGAATGTCCCTGTCATTGACCGGACCAAATGCGCATCGGCGGAAAATCTTGTCAAAGGCGCCTACGTGCTGATTGGCGCAGACAGGCCGGATGTTTTGCTCTTGGCTACCGGCTCGGAGGTCGCAGTCGCGCTTGATGCTTATAACAAACTTACAGCCGAAGGGATTAAGGCAAGAGTGGTTAATATGCCCTGCTGGGAGCTTTTTGAAAAGCAAAGCAAAGAATACCGCGATTCGGTGATACCGCCGGATGTGAAGGCGAGAGTTGCCGTCGAGGCGGGTGTCGAGCTTGGCTGGCACAAGTGGCTGGGCGAAAGGGGTGTTTTCATTGGTATGTCATCTTTCGGCGCATCAGCCCCCGGCAAGGTCTGTTTCGAGAAATTCGGCATCACCGCCGATGTCGCGGCAGCAGCAGCAAAGAGATTGTTGGGGAAATAGCCACAGAAGGCAAGACGGGCGTTTATTGCGACAAGAAGAGTAAAAACACACCGAGCAGAACGCCGACAAGGGCGAAGGCTTTCTGAACTATTCGAACCTCACCCAAGCCGACACGAAAAGTGGCTCCTTTACTACAAGCCGAAACAGCTTAGAATACTCGGAAGCCGTCCCTCCTTCGCCCTTCGGGCTATGGAGGGTGAAAAGCTTATGGAGCTTGGGCGTGATAAGTCGATTAGTGAGATAGCCGAGCGATTAAAGACATCAGGGGGGGCTCGTCTCGGCGAAGGCGTCGCTGGGGCCACAGAAGGAACAGAGATGCCGAGCCGTAGCCGGGTGGTAAAAGTTGCCGGCACGTGGGGGTCGTTTGCGCGCCTGCTGGCGGCATATCTTTCAAAACAATCATCGCGACCGATTCTTTATGTTTGTCCGCATATTGACGACGCCGATAACGCAGTCGATGATTTGCAGACATTCGGCGCGGAAGACGTTGGACTGCTGCCCGCCTGGGAGGGGGAGGAAGACATTGCTGATGCAACCGATGAGATTAGAACGGAGCGGCTTAAAATCGTTGCCTATGTATCATCGCTCGTATCTCGAAATCAAGGTGGGGGCATCATTGCTGCGTCTGTTCAGGCGATATGTCAGCCGGTACCGAAACCATCGGCGCTTGAGGGCAGCTCTCTTGCGCTGCAAACCGGCAAGGAGACAACGCCTGAAGACGTGAGCGCCTGGTTGATTGATAACGGTTTTGAGCGCACCGACAAAATCGACCTGCCGGGCCAGTTCGCAAGACGAGGCGGCATCATCGACATTTACGCACCGATGGCGGGCACGCCCGCCGACGCCGGCCAACCGCAGACACAGGCCCTGCGAGTTGAATTCTTCGGCGACACAATCGAAAGTATCCGCACAATCGACCTGGATACGCAGGTATCCACACGGCACCTCTCCGCCGTTAACGTCGTATCGGCAACCTGCGGGGACAAGGAAGACCAGCGGGAGCTTTTCCCGAACATCCTCCCTGCTGATGCAATTGTCATTTTAGACGAACCTGCCGACTGCGAGGAGGTGGCAAAGGTTTACTTCGAGCGGGCGGAAGCGAAGAATCGGCTGCACAACTGGCCCGACATCCACAAGGCGATTGAACGACTCACGCAGCTCCACGTATCCAGGTTTGCAACCGGCGACCCTGCCGAGTTTGTCAAGGTCGATATAAGAAGTGTTCAGCAGTATCAGCACAAAGCCGCGTCGCTGTGGGCGGGCCACAAAGAAGCGATTGCCGAGCTGGTTGCGGAAGCAAAGCAGGGAAAGCACGTCTTGGTTTACTGCGAGGCCGAGGCCGAGATTGCCCGGCTAAGCGAAATCGTCAGGCAGGAGCACACTGAGATTCCCGCTCATTTCAAACTGCTCAAGGGCTTTGTGCATCAGGGTTTTGCGATACCGTCCCTGAACACGATTGTGATAAGCCACCACGAATTGTTCGGCCAATTTGCGCTGCGGCGAAGGCAGCGTCCGATGCGGGTTAGTGCGCCGATTGACACACTGGAGGATTTACAGCAGGGCGATTACGTGGTGCACGCCTCATACGGCATCGGCAGATTTATTGGGATAGAGACCATCAGGGAAAAGGCCGGCCAAAACGAGTATTTGACAATCGAATACGACGGTGGCGTCAAGGCCCAGGTTTCCGTCAACAACATCGGACTTATCCAGAAATACATCGGCACAAGCCCGAGACGGCCGAAACTTTCAAAGGTCGGCTCGAAAAGATGGCAAAAACAGAAAGAAAAAGTCGCAAAATCAGTAAAGGACCTCGCGGTCGAGCTTTTGGAGATTCAGGCCAAACGTCAGGCGATGGGCGGCTTCCCATTCGCCGCCGACTCAAACTGGCAAAGAGAATTTGAAGAATCCTTCCCATATCAGGAAACCCCGGACCAGACCATAACGGCGGCGCAGATTAAGCAGGATATGATGGGAGCCACGGCAATGGACCGGCTGCTTTGTGGGGACGTGGGCTACGGCAAGACGGAACTGGCAATGCGGGCGGCATTCAAGGCAGTCGAAAACGGAAAACAAGCGGCCGTGCTTGTCCCCACCACCGTGCTCAGTATCCAGCACGTCCGCACGTTCACCGAACGCTTCGCTGATTTCCCCGTCGTAACCGAAGTGCTCAACCGCTTCAGAACCACCTCGCAGGCAAAGGACATAATCGCACGGGCCAGAGTGGGCAAGGTCGATATTCTCATAGGGACACATCGCCTGCTTTCCGGCGACGTCCGGTTTAAGGACCTGGGGCTGGTCATAATCGACGAAGAGCAGCGATTCGGCGTAGAGCACAAGGAAAAACTCAAGAAACTGCGGGTCAACGTGGACGTCCTGACGATGACCGCGACGCCGATTCCGCGGACGCTGCATATGGCGATGCTGGGCCTGCGCGACATAAGCGCGCTGGCCACCGCGCCGTTGGACAGGCGAAGCATCGTAACCACGGTCACCCCGTATAATGAAGAGCTGATACGAAAAGCGATTATCCGTGAGCTGAACCGCCAGGGGCAGGTCTTCTTCGTCCATAACCGCGTCAAAACAATCGAAAAAAAGTGCTGGGAAGTCCAGAAACTCGTCCCCGACGCCAAAGTAGCAATAGCTCACGGCCAAATGACCGCACATGAACTGGAAAAGGCGATGATTGCCTTTGTGCTGGGCAAAACCGACGTGCTGGTCTGCACAACAATTATCGAGTCAGGCCTCGACATCCCCAACGCCAACACGATGCTCATCAACGACGCGGACCGCTTCGGCTTGGCTGAGCTGCATCAGCTCCGAGGCCGGGTCGGCAGATACAAGCACAGGGCCTACGCCTATATGCTCCTGCCCGCCTCAAGACCTATTACGCCCATCGCCGCAAGACGACTCAAGGCCATCGAGGAATACTCGCACTTAGGCGCCGGCTTTAGAATCGCACTGCGGGACCTGGAGATTCGCGGCGCAGGAAACATCCTGGGCGCAGAACAATCGGGCCATATCCAAATGGTCGGCTATCAGATGTATTGCGAGTTGTTAGCCAACGCCGTCAGACATATAAAGGGCGAGCCGGTCGAGACGATACCCACTGCCACGATAGACCTCGGTTTTGCAGCGTATATACCCAAAAGCTACGTCCCCGCCGACAGAAGCCGGCTGGATGTTTACCGCCGAATCGCCGTCGCCAAAACCGCTGACGAACTGAAGCATCTCGAAAGCGAGCTTGCGGACGTGTATGGCCCGCCGACCGACGAGGTCAAACTGCTGCTGAATATCGCCGAGCTTCGTATCGCGGCAAGCAACCTTGATATAAAAAGCATTGTGGCCCACGGCGGTAATCTGATATTTTCATTTTCGGCGGACGCCGCCAAAAACGCAAAGCGGTTATTGTCCCGCCCAGCGCTGGGCGGAACCGCCAAATATACCGTCGCCGACGCGGAAACCGTTTACCTGCATCTGCCGGAAAGTTATTTTGAACAGCAAACACTAATGTCGTTCCTGCGCAAGATATTAGGAGCAAGAAAGCGATGAGTAAATTACCGATTAACCATTGGCTTGTAACGACCTGCCTCGTTTCTCTGGCCGGGGTGGTCTGGGCGATAAGCCCGTCGGAAAAGCAGCAGTTGGACAACTTTAAGGTATCGACGTTAAAAGGGTTACGCGGCGTGGCCGTCAGCGTAAAGATTGCGCGGGACAAACCGGAAACACTTCCGCTGTTAAAGGAAAGCGAGCTTCAGGGCGAGGTCGAGATTGCACTGCA
>CAYUIL010000158.1:0-5202 GCA_964444715.1 uncultured Pirellulales bacterium
GCCTCGTGCGTGACGTGAACAAGGATTGGCTTGCTGCCCATACAAGTCCCTTTCCGAGTCGTGGTTCAAAGCAGAATCGGATTTGCGAGCCCTCCACGTTAAAGTATAAGTAACGGCTCCGTCCCGACCAAATAGGGCTGTTCGGTATTCCGTGCCCCACTATATTCTACGATTTGCAGACAGAAGTGGTTTTATTGGACCCTATGTTTCTGACGGATTTAAGTGTGTCCCCTCAGCGGAGCCGGCTGCGCAGGTTCTTTATCAGACCTGATAGCACCTGCCGCGGGATGCCGGTCAGCTTCGGCTCAGGTGTCTTGCTAATGGCAATGCGTTCGAGAACACGGACGGCTCTGCTGCCGCAGCGTATTATCGTCCCTGCCGTTCGCTCGGCCTCCTCCAGCTCACCATTGGCCATTTGTCGCAGATAACCGATTATACTGGTCGTCAGTTCCGCATCGCTCAGCGCCCCCGGCTTTGCCCCTGCCGGCCCCACTTTCGCAGCCGCTCCCTCCTCGGGCACTTCCGTCTCGCTGAGTATGTCCTCTTTGAGCCGGACCGTCTCGGCAATCAGCGCCTTTCGCCTACGCTCATCTTCATCATCTAACGGCGCCAGCCGAAGTCCATCATCGACTTCTTTGCCGGGAACGTATACCCTATTGTGGCAGACCGGACATTTGCCCCATTTGCCGCCGGCATCATCCGGCGCCTCTATCTTTTTGCCGCAGTGCTCACAGTGGAAAGCAATACTCATTTTGTCACCCCTGACCGGAACCGCTTATGTTATCCGCATTACCTGTCCTTCGCGGCGGCTTAGCCGCGGAGGATGGATACTCCGCTGCTACCTCCGTTGTAATTCCGCCTCGCGGGCTGAATTTGGAAGTTACCTTCATCCATCTCGGCTTGCAGGCGGAACTTAAATCCTCCAGTATTTCATTGGTCAGCGCTTCGTAGAAGATGCCCCTGTTACGGTAGCTCTGCATATAAAACTTCAAGCTTTTCAGCTCAATGCACAACTTGTCCGGGCAATACTCAATAGTGATTTCGCCGAAGTCCGGCTGACCCGTTCGCGGACAGACGCTCGTAAACTCAGGGCATCTTATGGTGATGCAATAATCCCGGGCGGGATTAGGATTGTCGAACATTTCCAGCCGGGGCTTTTTACTCATTTCTTAAGTCTCGCAAATAACCAGCGATTTATTATAATATATATGGCACACCCGGACAAGAAAGGGCCAAAAATGCCACAGCAAAAGGACAAAGCGGTTGTATTGTTAAGCGGCGGACTGGATTCGGCCACGATGCTGGCCATAGCCAAAGGCGAAGGATTCGAGTTATATGCCCTGACGTTCAGGTATGGTCAGCGGCACCAGCGGGAGATAGAGGCCGCAAAGAAAATCGCAAGCTCGATGCGAGTTGTCGAGCACAAGGTTATCCTCATTGATATGGGCAGCATCGGCGGCTCGGCACTTACCGACCTCACTATCGAGGTGCCCAAAGACAGGGTTGACCTCGACAACCCGGACCAAATCCCGCTGACATACGTGCCCGCACGAAATACCATATTCCTCAGCTATGCACTCGCCTGGGCCGAGGTCCTCGGGGTGTTCGACATCTTCATCGGCGTCAATGCCACTGATTTCAGCGGCTATCCCGACTGCCGGCACGATTATATACAGGCCTTTGAAAAGCTCGCCAATCTCGCAACCGTCGCCGGCACTCAGCAGAAAGGCCGCTTGAAAATTCATACCCCTATAATAAATATGACAAAGGCCCAGACGATACTTGCCGGTATGAAGCTCGACGTGGATTATTCGCTGACGCACAGTTGTTACGACCCCGACAAAGATGGCCGCTCCTGCGGCAGATGCGATTCCTGCCGATTGCGCCTCAAGGGCTTCCGCGAGGCGGGCTTAACAGACCCAATCGAATACGTGAAGGACTTCAAAACCGCTGCCGGCAAAATTTAGCGTGCTCTGATTCTCGCCGCCGAGACCACAGAAACCGTGGTTGCGATAAACGGTTGCGGTTGCGAAGTTCGTATCGGTTGCGTTGAACGCGATACGATAGACGAAACCCGCCTCGGCTTGACGCCTCGTCGAGACGGGCGAGCAGTGCAACCGTAAAACGAAATACGCAACCAATTTATCTCTGCGCATCTTGCAGTGAATTTGTGAGCACCTGAAATGGTGGTAAACGAAATCTTCTATTCGCTCCAGGGCGAGGGTCTGCTCGCAGGTGTTCCCAGCGTCTTTATTCGCCTGATCGGCTGTCCCCTCCGATGCACGTGGTGCGACACAAAATACGCCCTCGACCCGGCCGCCGGCGAGGATTTGAGCGTATCTGCGATAATCGACAGCGTCAGCAAGTGGCAATGTCGATACGTGGTCATCACCGGCGGTGAGCCGATGGTAAATGAGCAGTTGCCCGAACTTGCTACGGCTCTGAAAAAACAGGGCAAACACATCACAATTGAAACCGCCGGTATCGCTTTTATCGAGGGGCTTGCCTGTGACCTGATGAGCATCAGCCCAAAAACATCCAATTCGGGACAAGAAACAGCAAAGGGGGCAGACACTTTTTTGACCCTAAGGCGGCTAATCGAGCGCTACCCTTATCAGCTTAAATTCGTCGTTGACTCGCCCGATGACCTGCCGGAAATCCAGCAAACCGTTGAACTGCTCGGAAACATCGCCCCCCAAAGGGTAATGCTAATGCCGCAGGCAAAGACACGCGACGAACTGCTCGCCAAATCGCCGATGGTAGCCGAACTGTGCAAACAAACCGGCTTTGCCTTCTGCAATCGTCTGCAGATTCTGCTCTGGAACAACAAAAGAGGAACGTAGCTAACCAGCTTACCGATTGACAACCGACAGTAAATAAAATAGAAAATAATCAATAGTAAATAATAAATCGTAAGGCCCGGGTGGCGGAACTGGCAGACGCGCCAGCTTGAGGGGCTGGTGGGAGATTCTCCCATGCAGGTTCGACTCCTGTCCCGGGCAGTTTTCTGATTTATTATTTTCTATTTTCAATTTTTGATTTGCGTGAGTAGCGCAATACCGCAAAACGGCCCCTGTTCCCTTTTTCACATTATTGGGGGATAACGAGTTTTGAGCCGGGGAGGAGGCGGTTGGGGTCGTTAAGAGATTCACGGTTGGCGGCGACGATTCTGGGCCATTGGTTGGGTGAGCCGTAGTATTTCGCGGAAATGGCGGAAAGGGTTTCGCCTTTTTCAACGACGTGGATTCTGAGCGTTTGTTCGACGCTCGATTTTCTTTGTTCAATGTTCGGTGTTACGGGTCTATCCTCACTTTGCGCGGCGATGGACGGGGTATTTGGGGATTGATGCAGTACCCGTGCTTCGGTGCTGAGGTCGGGCCTGGTCGAAAGCCAAAACGCCACCGCAACGACAAATAAAAGTCCCACCCCCAAGCCGATTTTGAAGTCCTTTTGCATTCTCTGTTTTTCAATTTTGCCACAGAACAAGCGGAGGTTTTCACCGCAAAGAAACGAAGAAATTTTAACCACAGATTCTCACTGATTCAACGGATTATTTTACCGCGGAGCACCCTCCTTCGCCCTTACGGCGGGCTACGGAGGGCAGGCAGCGGAGAGCACAGAGATTTTTTAGACACCCTGCTTCGCTCGTTGAGCTACGCAGGGCAGGCGGACTTTGACACCAACGATATCACCTGTAGTCCCACCAGGGACGGTGCCAGGGCCAACGGCGAAAACAGATTACCCTTATATTGTCAGTGCCGAAGAAGTATTGGCCGGTTTTTAATTGGCCGACAACTGCAAGCTCAACCCGGCCATTCACGCCTGTCGGCGGACAAGTATCATCAATAGCATTCATTAACTCGTCCGTATCGAACAAGGCAAAAATGACGGTGGGCAAGGCCCTGCATTTATTATGAAAGCCCCTAATCCACACCCAATCCGCTTCGATTTCGCCCAGGTAGAGCAAAATCGGCTCGTTTGTTTCAATCTGGTCTCTGGTAATGCCTTTGGGCAGGCGTAACATTGTCGTTATTCTCGGCCGGCGCCAACGGTTTCGTCTCGGCGTGCAAAGATTGAGAACTTTTGGCACCACACGAAGATTCGCTTCTATCGGCCCGACAACGGTTATATTTACATCGTTTGGCTCGGAATCCTCCCAGCCGTCATTTACGATTAACGAGATAGCGTGCTGGCCGACGGGCAGTTCAATTGTGGGATTAACGCCATTTGTGTTATAAGTGTTTCCGTCGATTGACCAGGTCCAGAAGTAAGTCAATTCATCACCATCTTCATCATACGAACCAGAGCCATCCAGATTCACTTCCGCTATGCCGTCTATCCAGGCGTATGCCGTCTGGTCAGGCCCGGCTTCAGCGATGGGTTTTGTATTAACAAGAGCGAGAGAATAGCCAGAGTTGAAATACCCTCCTGCAGCGATGGCAATGAAATTATTTCCGTCAGGGGGCGTCGCCTGACCATAATCATTCCGGCCCCAGCCGACGATTGAGCCGTCGGATTTAAGGGCAAGAGAGTGTTGCCATCCTGCCGCGATGGCGATGAAGTTGTTTCCATCAGGCGGCGTCGCTTGGCCAAGACCGTTGTAGCCCCAGCCGATGATAGAGTCATCAGATTTAAGGGCAAGAGAGTAATCCCATCCTGCCGCGATGGCGAGAAGAGCGTTTCCGGCAGGAGGCGCCGCCTGACCAGAATCATTGTAGCCCCAGCCGACGATTGAACCGTTGGATTTAAGGGCAAGAGAGTGTGCCCCTCCTGCCGCGATTGCGGTAAAGTTGTTTCCCTCAGGAGGCGTCGCCTGACCAACACCATTGTAGCCCCAGCCAACGATAGAGCCATCAGACTTGAGTGCAAGAGAGAAAATTCCTCTGGCTGTGATGGCGATATAGTTTCCAGCAGGAGGCGTCGCTTGGCCATAACTATTATAGCCCCAGCCGACGATAGAACCGTCGGACTTCAGGGCAAGATAGTGATACTCTCCTGCCACGATGGCGATGAAGTTATTTCCATCAGGAGGCGTTGCCTGACCATTACTATTGCTTCCCCAGCCGACGATTGAGCCGTCTGACTTCAGGGCAAGAGAGTAGTCCCTTCCTGCCGCGATGGCAATAAAGTCGTTTCCGGTAGGGGGCGTCGCCTGACCATAACTATTGTAGCCCCAGCCAACGATAGAGCCGTCGGAGGTAA
>CAYUIL010000159.1:0-5053 GCA_964444715.1 uncultured Pirellulales bacterium
CAGGCGATATCGGCGTCGGCGGACGCGAAATCGGCTTTATGTTCGGCCAATACAAGCGGCTTAGAAATGAGTTCACCGGCGTGCTCACAGGCAAGGGCCTCGAATGGGGCGGCTCTTTAGTGCGAACCGAGGCAACCGGTTACGGCCTTGTTTACATTATGGCTGAAGCCCTTAAAGACAAAGGCAAAAGCTTCGAGGGAATGACCGTTACCGTTTCCGGCTCAGGCAACGTCGCCATATACGCCGTCGAAAAAGTCCAAAAACTCGGCGGAAAAGTCGTCGCGATGAGTGATTCAAACGGCTACATCTACGACCCCGATGGCATTAACCTCGACACCATCAAGAAAATCAAGGAAATCGAACGCAAACGCATCAAGGAATATCTCGCCTACCACAAAAAAGCGAAATACACCGAAGGTTGCGCCGGCATCTGGAACATCAAGTGCGATATAGCGCTGCCCTGTGCAACACAGAATGAGCTGGATGAGGCCGGCGCCAAGATGCTGGCGAAGAATGGCTGCATAGCCGTCGGCGAAGGCGCAAATATGCCCTGCACCCCCGAAGCAGCCGACGTCTTCCACCACAGCAAGGTCCTCTTTCTACCCGGCAAGGCAGCCAACGCGGGCGGCGTCGCTGTCTCAGGCCTCGAAATGGCGCAGAACAGCCAGCGAATCCCCTGGACTTTCGAGAAAGCCGACGCTGAATTAAAAATTATTATGACCACAATCTATACAAGTGCCAGCCAGGCCGCCGAAGAATACGGCCAGCCGGGCAACTTCGTCGTCGGCGCCAACATCGCCGGCTTCGTTAAAGTGGCCAAGGCAATGTTAGCCCAGGGCCTCGTCTAAAAACAAACGGCAGATTCACACAGGGGCGGCCCGCATAAAGCAGCCGCCCTTTTTGTTGCCTCCAGCCCAAAACGCGATTACAATCCGACTCTATGAATAGTAATCCAGACATCAACAAAATCGTCCGCCAGCATGCCGAAATGGCGGACTTCTTCAGCGGCGGGTTAACCGTAAAAACTCCCACCGCAGAGAACGCAAAGCACGCAGAGAAAAATTTGAAAATAAACTCTGCGGCCTCTGCGGTGAAAAACACACCCTGTTCGCCGGAGACCGTCAAAGAACTTGAAGGAATCGCCGGCGAGACACGCCAATGCCGAAAGTGCGACCTCGGAGCGCTGCGGACAAACGCCGTGCCGGGCGAAGGCGACCCCGCGGCCCGAATTATGTTTGTCGGTGAAGGGCCGGGGGCAGATGAAGACGCACAAGGCAGACCCTTTGTCGGAAGAGCAGGACAGTTGTTAGACAAAATCATCACTGCCTGCGGTTTGAAACGCGAAGACGTCTGGATTGGCAATATCCTCAAGTGTCGGCCGCCGGACAACCGTGACCCAAGGCCTGAAGAGATAATCGCCTGCCTGCCCTACCTGCAAAGGCAAATCGAGCTGATAAATCCGGACATCATCGTGGCCCTCGGCGCGCACGCCGCAAAAACACTGCTCGACACGCCCAAAGCAATAGGCCAGTTGCGAGGCATCTTTCACGAATATATTCCCGGCATCGGCCGCCACCCTATAAAGCTTATGCCCACCTTTCACCCTGCCTATCTGCTTCGCAACTACTCCGACGATAACCGCAGAAAGGTCTGGGAGGATATGAAAAAGGTCCTCGCCGAGCTTGGCCTGCCGGTCCTTCGTAGCGGCAGAAGGTAAGAAAAACAAACAGAGGGCTTAGTTTTACGTAAAACTCCCCATCTTTACTTTCGCTAATACTATCTTAGCTGCTTCTTATACCTGCCCCCTTAAGCAAATGTGGGCTTTCTATAAAATTTGCTTATATTTGCCAGCCCCCTAAAATTTTTTAAGAATTTTTCAATTTTTTCCTTGACATTATAGGGCCACCCGGTGTATTCTGATATTTAGTAAAGGTCAGCAAAACCCTGAGTATGGGGTAATGGAACCGCTGATTTTGGAGAAAAGAGAAGGGTAAATAGGAAAGAAGAAGAAGGAGGAGTTGAGTAGTGAGGCAACATAGGGCGTGCATCTTGGTCATCATAATGGTGGCATTCATTCCGGGAGGAGTGTTGTTAGCCGACTGGGAAGAGGGCGACCCCGCTCTATTTTACCAACTGCCTGACACTGAGGGCTGGGATGTTTACTCCGAGTGGCAGTACGGCGCGGCTGATGACTGGACAGCGGAGGTAGACTCGCCCGTCCTCGATATTCATTTCTGGGGCTCGTGGAAAAATGATTACCCCGGCAGCACGGGAAACATACTCATCCAGATATTCGACAACGACACCAGCGACCCCTACTTCCCCAAGCCCGGTAACCAGCTCTGGGAACATGTTGCAGCGGAAGGGACATATATAACCAAAAAATTTGATAACATAGGTGATCAGGGCTGGTATGACCCTCGACAGGAGGACGACTGGGACTCTCACAACCATCAAGACATGTACCAATATAACATCGATATCGATGAAGTAAATGCCTTCACGCAGTTGGCAGGACAAACCTACTGGCTGCAGATATCAACGGACTACGATGGATGTTTTTGGGGATGGAAGACAACAACAGATCCCACCGGTGCTGATGCGGTATTCTGGGACACATGGGGGTACCACGGCTGGTACTGGCAAAAGTTAAAAGAGCCGTGGAGATGGTGCCAGGAAGAGTGTATTCCACCACGAGAGCCGCTACCGATGGGTTTGGCCTTCGTGATTACGCCTGAGCCGGCTACATTATTCTTGTTCGCAATTGGTGCGGCAGCCGTGCTGAGGAGACGTAAAAGATAATAGCACCCAGCGAAGAATATCGGGAAATGTCAAATAAGCTGTGAGTTTTTCACGGCTTTTTTTATTTCAGCGGTTTCTTATATAACCCCGAAGTGTGACTCTGCGGGTGGACTATTTTACTTAAGCACGCACGCCGGATTTCCCGGCTCCTTATTGCAATCTATCAGCCAGTTCGAAGCCATCGCGGCAAAGCCGTCAAAATCTACTCCGCAAAAGTCATAGAAATCTACCCGGCAATCATCGGTTATATCGCCAAAAAGCGCATACTCGCAGGATTGTCTAATTGCGGGACTATGAAGCTCTCCTGCTGCGACGGCAACAAAGCCCTTTTCCGCCGGAGGCGTTGCCTGTCCATAATCGTTGCGGCCCCAACCCACTACGGAACCATCCTCCCTTAAAGCCAAGCTGTGATACCCACCCGCCGCTATTGCGACAAAATCGTTCCCCGCGGGCGTGTTGCTCTGACCATACTCGTTGCGGCCCCAGCTAACTATCGAGCCGTCCTGCTTTAAGGCCAGACCATGTGACAAACCAGCCGCTATCGCGACAAAGTCGTTGCCGGCAGGAATCGTGGTCTGACCATATTCATTGCGACCCCACCCAACTATCGAGCCATCCTGCCTCAGGGCCAAGCTGTAATATCTCCCCGCTGCGATAGCGACAAAGTCGTTGCCCGCCGGAGGACTGGCTTGGCCGTAATTGTTGCGACCCCACCCCACAACCGAGCCATCCCGCCTTAGGGCCAGGCTGTGATAGCTGCCTCCTGCTACGGCGTTGAAGTCGTTGTCGGCTGGCACATCAATCTGACCGTAAGCATTATTGCCCCACGCAACCATAGAACCATTCTGCTTCAGCGCAATGCAGTGATAGCCGCCTGCTGCTATGGCGACATAATCGTTACCCTCCGGTGCGCTGTTCTCATCACCGGAATCACTATCACCCCAGCTCAGAAGCGAGCCGTCTCGCCTCAACGCCAAGTTGTGCATGGTGCCGGCACAAACGACGACAAAATCATTACCCCTCGGAGGTATGGCCTGACCATAATTGTTCCGACCCCACCCCACAACCGAACCATCCTGCTTTAGGGCCAGACAATGATACAAACCTCCTGCGACAGCCACAAAGTCGTTACCCGCTGGTGGACTGGCTTGCCCTATCCAATCGGCTCCCCACCCGACAAGCGAGCCGTCTTGCCTCATCGCTAAACCGTGTTCCCCCCCTGCCGCTATCGCAACAAAGTCATTGCCCTGTGGGGGGGCCGTCTGGCCGTAGTTGTTATGACCCCACGCAACAATAGAGCCGTCCTGCTTCAAGGCAACACTGTAATTTTCACCCGACGATATAGCCACAAAGTCGTTTCCATCGGGTGCAATCGCCTGACCATAGCTGTTGTCACCCCAAGCAACGATTGAACCGTCTTGCCTTAACGCAACGCTGTGCCAACCCCCCGCCGCTATGGCCGCAAAATCATTTCCACCAGGAGACGTGGCCTGACCATAATCGTTGCGACCCCAGCCCACTATCGAGCCGTCCTGTTTTAATGCGATGCCGTGCTCAGATCCTGCGGATACCGCAGCGAAATCATTTCCTTCAGGAGGTATCGCCTGACCATAATCGTTACGCCCCCAACCCACTATTGAGCCATCCTGCTTTAACGCAATGCTGTGCTCGAATCCTGCGGCTATCGCAGTAAAGTTGTTCCCGCTGGGAGGCGTCGCCTGACCCTCTCCATTAGCGCCCCATCCGACGATAGAACCATCCCCCTTCAGGGCAAGACTGTGTAACCCACCGGCAGATATGGCGACAAGATTAGTCAACGCGGATTGCGGAGTAGCTGTTTCGCCCCAGCCCACAATCGTCCCAGCGCGAAGCACCACCCCACCGAAATTGGCTAAAACAACGCACGCGACGGCAAACAACCGCCTCATGGCAACGCTTGCTCCTCTCTCTCATTGTCTCACCCCTACTCTCGATTTGCGGCATCATTATACAACGTTCAGAAACCAAAAGTCAAGAGAATTATCGGATTTTTTTGAAAAATCTTAAGAAGTGGGGTTACTCCCCCCAGAACCCAGGCGTCAACGATGCGACTGCCTCGCCAGCCAGGCATTCTCAACCAGTACTTAATATCACACTATCCGCCTCTTTGGCCTTGATAAAAAAGCAATTTCCCATATAATCCTGTGGTGTTACTTGCGGGCGATTAGCTCAGCCGGTAGAGCAGCTGACTCTTAATCAGCGGGTCGCAGGT
>CAYUIL010000160.1:0-4927 GCA_964444715.1 uncultured Pirellulales bacterium
TGCCGCGGGACTTGCTCATCTTCTGGCCGTCTTCGCCAAGAATCATTCCCTGATTGACCAATTTCTTGAACGGCTCCTTTGTGCTGACGTAGCCGAGGTCAAACAGGAATTTGTGCCAGAAGCGGGCGTAAAGCAGATGCAAGACGGCGTGCTCTGCGCCGCCGATATAAAGGTCAACGGCCATCCAGTATTTTTCTTTTGCTGAATCACAGCAGCGATTGTCATTGTTCGGGTCGATATATCGCAGGTAATACCAGCAACTGCCCGCCCACTGAGGCATCGTATTCGTCTCGCGCAAGGCCTTCCCGCCACACTGAGGGCAAACCGTCTTCAACCATTCCGTCGCCTTTGACAGCGGCGGCTCGCCGGTCGGAGGCGGCGTGTAATCCCGCATTTCCGGCAATTCCAACGGCAACGCCGATTCAGGCAGCCCCACTATCCCGCACTTGTCGCAATGCACGACCGGAATCGGCTCGCCCCAATAGCGCTGCCTGCTGAATAACCAGTCGCGCAGCTTGTAGTTGATTGCCTTTTTACCAAGATTCTTTTGCTGGAGCCAGTTTGTGATTCTCTCTTTGAAGTCGGGCGTTTTCAGGCCCGCGAACTGACCTGAGTTTATCGCAGTTCCGTCGCCGGTGAAGCACAACTTGCCTTGCTTGACCAACTCCCTTTGCTCCACACCCGGCGGCTCAACCACTTGAATAATCGCAAGATTGAATTTCTTCGCGAATTCAAAATCGCGGTCATCGTGGGCGGGCACTGCCATAATCGCGCCTGTGCCGTAGCTGATGAGAACGTAGTCGCTAATCCAAATCGGGATTTTGGCATCATTGACGGGATTGATTGCGAATGCGCCGGTGAATACGCCGGTTTTTTCTTTTGCGAGGTCGGTCCTGTCCAAGTCGCTTTTGCGTGCCGCCTCTTCACGGTACTTTTTCACCTCGGCCTTCTTTTCCTTCGTTGTGATTACATCAACCAACTGATGCTCCGGCGCAAGCACCATATAGGTTGCGCCGAAAAGCGTGTCCGGCCGGGTGGTAAAGACGCGGATTATATCGTCGTGACCATCGACCTTGAAATCGACTTCAGCGCCGATGCTCTTGCCAATCCAGTTTCGCTGCATTTCCTTGATGGGTTCAGGCCAGTCAACTTCTGCGAGGTCCTCTAACAATCTCTCGGCGTATTCTGTTATGCGCAGCAGCCACTGTCGCATCGGCTTTCTGATTACCGGATGTCCCCCCCGCTCGCTTACCCCCCCTACCACTTCCTCATTGGCAAGCACCGTGCCCAAGGCCGGACACCAGTTGACCGGCATCTCCGCTTCGTATGCCAAACGATGGTCGTCTATATATTTTCGTTTTTCATCCCCAGACAGACCCGGCGGGATGGGCAGTTGGCTGATGGGTTTTGCCTTTTGCTCTTTTTCGTCAAAGTAACTGTTGAACAGGTTCAGGAAAATCCACTGCGTCCACTTGTAATAGTTCGGGTCGGTGGTGTTGACTTCGCGGTCCCAGTCGTAGCTGAAACCCAGCGACTTGATTTGCCGGCGCATACCGTCGACGTTTTTCTGCGTCGTCTCGGCGGGATGGGTGCCGGTCTGAATAGCGTATTGCTCGGCGGGCAGGCCAAAGGCGTCCCAGCCCATCGGATGTATAACATTGAAACCCTTCATCCGCTTATAGCGAGACGATATGTCGCTGGCGGTATAATTTTCTACATGGCCAGCGTGTATTCCCGCACCGCTGGGGTATGGGAACATATCAAGCACATAGTATTTCGGCTTAGCCAGGTCGCAGTCATTGGCCGCAAACGTCTTGTTGGCCTCCCAGTATTGCTGCCACTTCTTCTCAATCTCGTTAAGGTTATAGCCGCCTTTTTTATCGTTCATCGTCTCTCCGTTGCCATACACTCAATAAGCTCTTTGCTTAGCATTATCTGATTCTGTTTTGGCAAATTATCTCACGGGGTGATCCCCGTGAGATACTGTTTAACTGCTTTCTTTTTATCCCCGCAAGACCTTATCTCACGGGGTTTACCAGCCAAAATAATCGTTAATGCCAAATCCGACCTGTCAGACGAGTCCAGAAGGGTTTATGTTAAAACAGGGATGAGGAATAATCAATACTTATCCGTCCGGATAACCGTCCCGAAGGTTGTGGGGGAATTTTGGGGACGGTTATCATCAGTTGTGCCGCCTGTTGACTTCCTGGCCGTTTTGGCGTATCAGAATGGTGTAGTTCAGTCCCCGTAGCTCAACTGGACAGAGCGTTGGCCTCCGGAGCCAAAGGTTGTGAGTTCGAATCTCACCGGGGATAGTTTTCATACGGCAGGGTTCAAGCTAATAGAAGGAACTACAGGAAGGCCCAAAGGCATCCCCCTGCAACTCCCCGAGCTGGACTCGAACCAGCAACCTAGCGGTTACGGCCTCCTTCAGGTTTCCCTGAAGACCGGACTATCTCATCACCATACCCGACCTTTCAGGTTTAGGTGCCGGGCGCTTATAAGGGCTTATTGGCACAGGCCGCCTCACCCTATAGTCTCTGCACCTTCCCGTTCACTTGAAAACTGTCCCTGTGTGAACAGGCTTGGCTCAGGATTACCATCTCCGCATCAGCGGAACTAGGATTCCCTGAATTCACCCGGTTTTTCATCCTGATGTTTCCACCAGGAGCTGCAACTTCGGCATAAGTTTCTCAAACTTATGCCCCGACTTACAGCCGCTCGCTCTACCGATTGAGCTATCGGGGAAAATCTTAAGATATACAGTATAAATATCCTCGCCCGAATTGGCAAGCGGTTAAGCCGATTTGTGCGAATATTTACGAAAAACAGCGGCGAAATCGCCTATCTACTGGACAACCGGTTGAAGATTGTGTATACTTCGAAGCTTTCAAAGTTTAGCCAATTCGAGCCAGTGCCGATATTTAAGTGCATAGCTTGTTGGCAGATGAGGAGTACGTGCAGATTTCAGCGGTTTGACGGGATATGGCAAAAGGCATACTCGATATCGGCGGGTTCACTATCAAGAAACGCATCGGGGTCGGTGCGCGGACCACAATATACCTTGCCACCGACGACCTGGACGGCACCGAAGTGGCCTTAAAGCGGGTAATTTTTGAAAAGCCCGAAGACGCCCGCATCTTCGAGCAGGTCGAGACCGAATACAAAATAGCCCAGAGAATAAACCACCCGTACGTTCGCAAGTGCTACAAGCTCAAGAAGATTCGCAGTATGTTCCAGACGAAAGAGATGCTGCTTGCGATGGAATACTTCGACGGGCAATCGCTTGAAGATGGGCCGGCGCTGAGCCTGCTCGATGTGCTGCTGGTATTCAGAATGGTGGCCACAGGACTTAACGCGATGCACCAGTGCGGCCTGGTCCATTGCGACATAAAGCCAAACAACATTCTCCTGAGCAAGGCCGGGGCCATCAGAATCATCGACCTGGGGCAGGGCTGCAGGATAGGAACGACCAAGCGACGCATTCAGGGAACGCCCGACTACATCGCGCCCGAGCAAGTCAGGCGCAAGCCCTTAGGCCCCAAGACCGATATATTCAACCTCGGAGCAACGATGTACTGGGCGATTACCGGCAAGGCCGTCCCAACTCTCATACCGAAAAAGGACCCCTTTGGACTGCCCGTGAAGGAGTCGATTCGCCAACCACATGAAATAAGGACACAGATACCCATAGGTATCTCCAAATTAGTGATGGACTGCGTTGAGGAAGACCCCGCAGACCGGCCCACCGATATGATGACCGTCATATCCCGCCTGGACCTGATGATACACAGCATACTAAGCGGCAAGCCGAAGACCAATTCTCAATAAATGGTTCGGCCCTTCGATTTAACTCAGCCCAAGCACCGCTCGCCACGGGTCTTGACAGAGCAACGCCGCGAAGCTATCTTTCAATAAGCTTACTACAAGAAGCTGCCGTGCCAGTGTCCGGACTTGAAAGATGCTCAAAAAAATAATCGAAATACTGAACAAAGGCCTGGAGGCCAACCACAAAGACAAATTCAGACAGGGCAATCTGATTTGTCTGCCTTCGCACGGGTCTGCGGTCATAACCGGCGACATCCACGGCCACCGCCGGAACTTCGAGCGGATTGTCGCCTTCGCCGACCTTGAGCACAACACCCACACGCACGTAATCCTTCAGGAAATCATACACGGCGGCCCAGAAGACGAGGAAGGAGGGTGTCTGTCGTATAAGCTGCTGTTCGACGTGGTCGCCTACAAGATCCGGTTCCCCGACCGTGTGCACATTATAATGGGCAACCACGACACCGCCTTCATCAGCAACACCCAGGTTATGAAGAACGGCAAAGAGATGAACGCAGCGATGCGGGCCGCCTTAGACAGAGAATTCGTTCACGCCAGCGAAGGTATCAAGCTGGCAATAAAAAAATTCTTGTTCTCTCAGCCCTTAGCTGTCAGATGTCCCAACAGAATATTCATCTCGCACTCGCTGCCGGCGGACCGCTATGCGGCTAAATTCGACCCTCGAATCTTCGACAGGCAGCTCAGAATCAACGATATCGTCAGGCCGGGCTCGGCTTATCTGCTGACCTGGGGCAGAAGCCACGGTCAGCAGTTGTTGGACAAAATAGCGGAAACGCTGGACGCCGATATCTTTATTCTCGGCCACCAGAGTCAGGAACACGGCTACCGCCGCGCGGGCAACAACCTCATCATCCTCGCATCGGACCATAACCACGGCTGCATCCTGCCGATAGACCTCGACAAATCCTACACCACTGAGGAGCTGCTGGACCTCATCATACCACTGGCAGCAATTGCATAGCATAGCAAACACACCCATCATTCTTGCAACAGCCCTAAATCGGCAGCAACTGCCGAATAAATTAGGCGGCTAAATACTGAGCAAGAGTGCGCCGATTTGGTAAACGACGAAGGTGAC
>CAYUIL010000161.1:0-1995 GCA_964444715.1 uncultured Pirellulales bacterium
CAGCGTGAGTCCCTGTGCCGTTCGGGTCACAAGCGTCCTGCACCCAGTCACCGGGCGACCAGCTAAGAATCTGGCCCAGGGCGACTCGCTCCTTTTTGTCCGCCGGCGTCGGGTTCCAGGCGCTTCCTGGTGTGCATTCAGCGGTGACATTTGTGTCAGTGCCGTTGTAGTCGACGTAAAGGATACCATGGCCCCAGCAGGCGCAAAGCCGGCCGGTTTTGTAGAAGTCCTCAACCTGCGCCGTCCGGTCGCCCTTTAACCGCAGCTCGCCGCTCACCTCTCCATTGCCCTCGATATTAATTTTGTTCATAGCGTGCGATGGGGAAATGACAAAGTTATTATCTGCGTCAGCGGTGGTATTATACAGAAGCCCGTGGGTAACATCACCACCTCCGTAGTCCTTATACAAGAGGTTCACGTCGCCGTAATTAATCTGAATCCCGGGGACAATTATGCTTCCGCCATATATATTGACGGTGCCGTAGTTGAGTCCCACCCCATGATAAGGGGTGAGTGGGCCGCCGCCAACCAAGAGGCCGCTCGGAGGTACGGTCACAACAGGTGTAGAGGTCGTCGTAATACCGGGCGTGTACATCGTGCCCCCGAAGACATTGAGAATAGCGTAACCCTTGTCTGCACTATTCCATATTTCCTTGTCCCCCAGGCCGATTTGCACTCCGCAGTTGACCTCGACTACATCTTTGCAGACCGTCACTGTAAAACCCAGCCCCGCACCCGGACCCGCCCAGGGAGCTACAGAGAACCGCGCACACGCGACACTGCCGTCAGCGATGCACGGCTCCGGGTACCTGGCCTCGATGGCCGCCCATGCATCTTTGTCCGGGGGACGATGCCACATCGGCTGGTCAGGCGGCCAGTACTTTATGCCCCCTCTGGTGCTCGGTCCAATACCCCAGTTCTGGGCGCGGTACCAGTCAGAATCGAATGGCGGAACAGCAGGTATCTCTACCGCGATGTTAAGCCAGACGTCCACGTAGCGGGTATCAGGGCCATCGTTGCCAATGTCGTAAAAAACACCATAAGCACCGTTGCCCATTACCAGCAGGCATAGAAAAACCACACTAGAAATGCATTTCTTATACATATTTTCCTCCTTTATCACCCTATATGTTCCCTAAACACCTCAATTTTCGGGTTTTAGCCCACAACACACTATAAAAAGGGTCCTTCACACATAACCACACATTATATTTTGCCACAGGCACGTTCAAAAAAGAACACCATTTTCTGCTTAACTTCCACCATTTTTGGCACGCGATCTGCCCTAAGCAAACATCCTTCCCGGTTGGCCCAAAAAGAGGACTGTTGTAGTAGCTTGCCGAATAAAACGTCATAAAAACGCCCTTTTTCGTTTCTGGGCCGCATCTCGCTTCTCTTGGTGCATTTGGCGCCTTTTACGGTGGTGGCCGGACCGCCCGCTTATTGCTACAATTACGGGTTGCCCCTGGGGAACCTTTCCGATATAAATACGAGTTATGAAGAAACCACCAAGAGTTGCATTGCTGATTGAAAGCTCGCGGACATATGGAAGAGAGCTGGTCCGTGGAATTATGAGATATTCCCGGACACACGGGCCGTGGATATTTCCGTGGGTATTCTATAAACAGAACCTCTTTTACACGGCACGTGGTAGTGAACGCGCCGAACTGGAGCACCTGAGAAAATGGGGTCCTAACGGCATAATAGCACGCGATTCCAAAGACATCAAAGAGTTCGCAAGCTGGAATATCCCGTTACTCGTTGCGGTAGCAATGGAGCCGCCCAAGCCGTACCAGAACAACATAATAACAGATGACCGTGCAATCGGCAGAATGGCCGCGGAGCACCTTCTTGAACGCGGATTCCGTCATTTCGGATACTGTGGCTTTGACGATATGTTCTGGTCCGGCCAGCGAGGCGACAGTTTTGGCGCCCGCATATCGGAGGAGGGTTTCGAGACGAGTTTTTACAAACAGCCAAAATCCCGAGAGGCCC
>CAYUIL010000161.1:2005-4923 GCA_964444715.1 uncultured Pirellulales bacterium
CGTACATGGTACAGAGAGGAGGTGATTCTTGCGGAATGGTTGAGGACCCTACCAAAACCGGTAGGGGTTATGGCGTGCAACGACGACCGCGGCCAGCACATTACCGAAGCTTGCGCGACCGCGAATCTCGATGTGCCTTACGAAGTAGCTGTTATTGGTGTCGATAACGACGACCAGGTGTGTGATATCTCCAACCCGTCATTGTCGAGTGTGGCACTGGATGTTGAGAAGGCCGCGTTCCAGGCCAGCGGGCTGCTTGACAAGATGATGGCAGGAGAAAAGATACCGCCGCAGACCGTGACTGTTCACCCAAACAGGGTGGTGACAAGGCAATCGACCAACATCGTGGCAGTAGAGGACAAGTTAGTCAGCCAGGCACTGCATTTTATTCACCAGAATGCGAAACGCCTGATACAGGTGGATGACGTCATAAAAGCTTTAAATGTCTCCAGGCGCAGCCTGCACGACAAATTTATGAAGACGTTGAGACGTTCCGTTTACGACGAAATAAAACGCGTCCGAATTGACCTGATTAGCCAGATGCTGGTTGAAACGGATTTGTCGATATCAGATATTGCACTCGGCCTGGGATATGACAGCAGCAATCACATCGCTCGATATTTCAAACAGAAAATGGGAATCTCGCCGCTGGACTATCGCAAACTTCACGGCCACAGGCGGTAAGACACGGAACTTGCCCTCCACAATTGTAATCTTTTCGGCAGTCAGGCGTTCGAGGACATTGGCATCGCCAAGCCGCCATTTTTACCTCATCCTCGACCTTTGTGCGGGCATTTCTCTGTTAGCAGGGCGTATCCGCTCCCGGTTACCAGAATATCGTCCTCAATGCGCAGCCCCAGCCGGGCCGGGATATACACAGCCGGCTCGATAGTAATCACGTCACCCGCCTGCAATGTCCCCTCCGCCCTGTTCGACACAGCCGGCAGCTCGTGCACCTCCAGACCCAGCCCGTGGCCCGTCCCGTGGCCGTAAACCGGCAGGCCGTATTTTCTTATCACCGTCTTCGCCGCCTTATCAACCTGTTTGATTTCGACGCCCGCCCTGACCACCACCATAGCAGCCGACCGCGCCTCCTCCACCGCCTTGTGCGCCTTACGGTAAAGACCGCTTGCCCTGCCCACAGCAAAACACCTGGTTATGTCGCAACAATAGCCGTTGTGCCGAACGCCGAAATCCACAAGAACCGTATCATCCTTGCGCAGTTTCCTGTCCGTGGGTTGATGATGCGGCCTCGACGCATTTGCCCCGAAGGCCACTATTGTCTCAAAAGAGTTTCGCCCGCCCAGTTTGCGGATTTCAAAATTGAGGATTCCCGCCAGCTCATTTTCCGATAGTCCCGCCCGCACCTGCCGAAGCGTCTGTTCAAAGGCCCGGCCGGCGATTTTCGCGGCGGCGCGAATCGCGGCAATTTCGCCGGGGTCTTTTGTCCGCCGGGCTGACTCGACAACCTGCCCAATCGCCTTTACCCGGCACGGCAAATGCTTTTTCAACCCCTCAAACTCGGCTATCGACGTCGATTTCTCCACCGCCGCTGTTTTTATCCCGCGTCGATTCCGCAGCAGTCCGGCAATTGCCTCGACCATCGCATCCTTGCGCACGACTATCCTGCATTTGCTGCATTCCGCTTTGGCTTGTTCGTTGTATCTGCTGTCGGTGACAAGCATAATTCCTCTCGGCAGCACAATCGCCCAACTGTCGTCGCCCATAAAACCGGTTACGTAGGTAACATTGGCCGGCTTTGTCACGATAAGACAATCCGCCTTCAGGCGCATTATGCTGTCCCGGATACCCTTGAGCCGACCTCTAAACGTTTGGTTGTTCATATCGCCTGACCTCTCGAACCGACAATGCACTTCTTCACGCATTGATTAACCGCGCCGGTGGAAAAAATAAAGATTTTTTTTTCGCGTCGATTTGGCAACGCCGAGTTCTTTTTTTATATTTTCTTTGATTAGACGATTTCGGCTGGGGGGTAAAGCCGGTTAATTATAGAACGTATCGCTTCGCAAGCTATTTGCCGAGGCAAAAATAAGGGCCGGCGAAAAACGCCGGCCCTGTTGATTTTGGCGAGATTGATTCGCAATACTTTGGCTATTTCTTCTGTCTTCGCCTGTCGCGGGCTAATAAGCCAGCTAAACCCGTCCCTAACAATAAAACGGTCGATGGTTCAGGTACAATTTCTATGGATACAGCGATTTTGGTGTAATCGTAGTAGTTTTCCAAACCGTCGTATAATCCTCCGATTACGTCATATGTCCCCACACCCACCAAATCATTTTCATCATCTAGCATATCCCACATATAGGGTGGGGGATAATCGTCAGGAAACTCCCTAATCTCTCCAGGCGTGAGCGTTAACTCAGTGACGACAAACAATCGTGTGCTTACTGCTCTCCAAATTCGCTCGTCATCTTTTTCGACCCAAAATTGATACACAGGATAATGAGGAAAATAGAACGTCACGTTTTCATCTCTCAAGTTAGTTACCCTATATAACATCTCGACGTTCTTACCTAAATTATAGATGGCTTTATCCGTCTGGAAGTAGTATTCGATGTCATCTTTAATTATGGAATTCGAGTTAGGTATTGCCAATGCAATCTGTGCTGTTCCGAGCGCCACCACCGCAAGCCCAATTGCTGAGATTATCGTTCTCATTTCTTCTTCTCCTTAACAGACAATAATTATATCACAATCGGGCCTAAAAATCAACTAAATCAGGCCCAGACACAATACATAGTCCATATTTGGGGCAGCTTGTTTCTGATTTTCTTTATATATGGTTATGTTCGTAGCATGTTTAAAAATAATTCCATTCCTTTTGCAATGCAGGAAGAAGTCAGTTTGTTTCATAAAAAACTGGAGAGGGTCATTAATAACTGGCATATATGTATCGT
>CAYUIL010000162.1:0-4908 GCA_964444715.1 uncultured Pirellulales bacterium
GCAATTGCATTTTCTGGTCGTGCCTGGCTCCCGGTAAAGCAGCTCCTCGACCGTTTCGCCCTTGAGCACTGCGTCGATAATCCGAGGGACGTGCTTCATTTCGAGCTTGGGATAGACTGCATGTTGCGGCTCCACAAGAATGAAAGGGTCCATTTCACAGAATCCGAGGCATCCCGTGATTCTCAAGGAGATGCGGTCCCCGAGATTGTGCTCGAGTATCCGCTTTTTGATGATGCGAATAATGTCGTTTGAGCCGCTCGCCTGTCCGCCTGTTCCCGCACAGATGACCAGACACGGCTTGCCGTTGTCGTGCTCGCCCCTGATTGTTTTACAGAATTCCCTGAAATCAGTGGTTGATTTCATATTATCCATTATCGTTTTATCCATTCATCTCTTTCGAAGAGTCCTGCGTTCGTGCCGTAATATCAAGCCTGTGTCCGTGACATCCGTGTCTTGAGCAAATGTGCAAAGACGCGTATTTACCAGCGGTCATCATGGCCATCTTTGCGCCGCATTCAGGACAATCCGATACGCTGGGTAATTCTTCCGCACAATGCGGACAAGATACAGAGGTCACAGCGCCCTGTGTAAACTCGCCGTCAGAATCCGTGTGAGTGCTTCCGTACAGGCCGGAAAGGTGTAATATGCCTTTCTTGCCCGCAGACGATATAGCGAGTTTTATGGAGGCGCAGCCATCAATCTCGTGTGCGGTATCCATCAATGTATGATTGCACATTGGACAGTTGACCTGGATTGGAAATACCCGTTCGTCGATGCGAGGGTCGGACTGCTGAAATCCCTTGCGGGCCTGGTCTATAATGCGCTGCACTTTGGCAGTAGTAACATGCCTGAAGTAATGATTATCAACCACAACCGTTGGCCCCAGAGCGCATGCACCCAGGCAATTTACCGTCTCAAGGGAGAACTCCTTATCCTGCGTTGTTTCTCCGGGTTTGATGCCCAATTGCCGGATAAATTCATCAGCAATCCGTGGAGCACCTCTAACATGGCATGCCGTCCCAAGGCATACCGATACCAAATGTTTTCCTCGGGGTTTCAAGCTGAATGCCTTGTAAAATGTGGCTACCGCATAGATATCCGTAAGAGAACAACCCGTTATTGCGGCTACCTGGCGCAATGCGTCTTGTGACAAATACCCGTATTTTGACTGCAGCTCCGTAAGAATTGACAGCATGCCTCCCAGCGAGCCGTGATGTTCAGCGACAACTCTCTCAATAACTTGCTCATCCATTGGAATCTCTTGTCAACAGACAATATCGATTCGTGTAGCGACTACGTTCTCTTAACAATACTCCTCGCAGTGCCATATACCACCTGGCGATTGACGCAATGTGCAGGAGTCACGATTCCCGCAGTTACAACATAGTCCCATGCTGATATCGAGGGCAGCTTTCTCTTTGGGTAAAGCTGAAACCGTCGGCCCCTTCGCACGCAGCGCTGTTGAATCATCGAATTCTTCACAGAACAGAACGGGGAATTTGATACCTTTGCGCTGAATGCATATATCCTTATTGTTACACGTCGAGCAGAGCCCTAAAGATTGTTCTTCCATTGCCATGGCTACACCCTGCCTTTCTGTCTGCTTCCTAAGAAGGTTCACGCCCGGTGACAACCCTTGGAAGAAGTATCATTCCAAAGTAGCCCTTGTGGCTGCACTGAGCCATCTTCATCACCGACAAGCACCGTAGTACCAGCAACAGGCATACCACCGGCCGAAAATTTCGGCATCGCTTACAGAGTTTTTTGTTTTAACTAATTTATTGATATATGGTTGCAGAATTCGATGTAGTCATCTTCGCAGGCAAAGACGAACGTTCCGGGCTGGCTAAAAGGACTATTGATGGTGGGGAAAATTGGGCCATTGGGGAGTTTTTCCCCATTGTGCGTTTTGGGACTTGGCTCCTTTATTGGCTGGCTCACCCGCTCGGAAAAACTTTAGTCCAGCTTGGCTTGCTGCATCTTTTTCCGCAGGGTTTTGCGATCGATCCTGAGTATCTCCGCCGCTCGTGTTCTGTTGCCGCCGACGCTTGACAGGACGTTGCGAATATGGTCCGCCTCTACCTCCGCCAGGGTCCTGTTCACGCCAGTTGTGCGAATGGCCGAAAACCGAGCGAACACAGGCAAGTCCGGAACCTCGACAACCAATTCATCGTTCATTACGATGATGCGCTGGATTGTGTTTTCCAACTCCCTCGCATTGCCCGGCCAGGGGTAGTTTTTCATCGCCTCAAGGGCCTTCTCGGAAAAACGTGGAACTGCTCTACCCAGTTCCCCGGCGAACTTCCTGGCGAAGTGTTCCACCAGCAGAAGAATATCGCTGCCCCTGTCCCGCAATGGCGGGACCTCGATTGTGATGACGTTGATTCGATAATACAACTCCTCACGGAACACCCGGCTTTGAATGAGCCCATGCAGGTTCTTGTTTGTGGCAGCAATGACTCTCACGTCGACTTTCCTCGGGCGAGAGTCTCCAACCATATAAACCTCTTTCTCCTGAAGGACCCGCAGGAGCTTCACCTGCATTGCCAGACTCGTCTCACCTATCTCGTCCAGAAAAATCGTCCCGCCATCGGCTGTCTGGAAGAATCCCGCCCGTGACTCATAGGCGCCCGTGAAGGCACCCTTGACATACCCAAAGAGTTCGCTTTCGAGAAGGCCCTCCGGTATACCACCACAATTGACCGGCACGAATGGAGCGGGTGCTCTTGCACTGTTGTAGTGAATCGCTCTGGCCACCAGCTCCTTGCCGCTTCCGCTCTCACCGGTAATGAGAACCGTCGCCGAGGTCAAAGACGCCTTTCGTATTGCCGCGAAGACCTTCTGCATGACCTGTGATTCACCAATAAGGCCATGGGTGCCTGCAAGCCCCTGAGCAGGTTTCGTCGATGACTCGCGTCTTTGCTTTAGCTTCTCAAGCACGCGACGAACAGCCGCTAAAATCTCGCCATCAGTGAACGGCTTGGGCAGATACTCCTCGGCCCCGCTTTTGACCGCCTCGACAGCGTTCTCCACCGTCGCATATCCGGTTATCATCATCACCTCGGTGTTTCTGTAGTTCTCCCTGATATGTCGAATCAGGTCAATGCCGCTGATTTTAGGCATCTTCAAGTCCGTAATGACCAGGTCAACTGGTGTTCCCTCAAGGAGTTTCAATGCTTCCTCAGCGCCAGGAGCGGTATATGTTATGTATCCTTCAGCGGTCAGATTCCTTTGGAGAACCTCCAGCGTGCCGGGGGTGTCATCCACAACGAGAATGGTCTCTTTTCCACTGTGTGAATTCATAATTCCTCTCTGTTCTCCTGGATAGCACCTGGCTCGATGGGCAGTCGAATAGTGAACTTCGTCCCTTTTCCGGGCTTGCTCCTGACCTCAATTGTCCCGCCATGAGATGTTACTATTCCGTGGACCACGGGCAAACCCAGGCCCGTCCCCTGGTTTACCTCCTTGGTCGTGAAGAAGGGTACAAACAGCCGTTCCAGAACCTCCTCGGTCATTCCCACACCAGTATCCTCCACGATGCAGACGACATACTGGTCCTGAACATCTGTCAGCACGTTAAGTTTTCCCCCTTCCGGCATTGCCTGAATCGCATTTACGACAAGATTGACCATAACTTGGGTCAGTTGGCCAGCATCAGCCGTTATCTCGGGCATCCTGGGACAAAACGTGCAGACCAACTCTATCCCCTCGTTTTCGAAACGGTGCTCAAAAAGACCGAGTGCCTCCGAAACAATGTTGTTAATATTCGTATGTCCCTTGAAAGTGGGTGTTTGCCGTGCAAACAACAGGAGTTTTTTTATAACCTCTCTGGCATGGAGGGATGCCGTCACAATCCTCTGGATGTCGTGCACCGTTTCCTCAGGCAATCTCGGATTCCTTTGTGCAAGCTGCGCAAAACCGAGGATACTGCTCAGCGGCTCGTTTAGTTCATGAGCGACGCCGGCAGCCAATTGCCCGATAGTGGCAAGGCGGTCGGCGTGCATAAGCTGCTTTTGTAGCTGGACTCGTTCTTCCTCTGTCTGCCGACGTTCAACAATAAATGCTATTTGCCTTGCTATTGCGTCTAAGAGACTCTGCTCTTCCTTCAAAAAGGGGCCATCATTAAGGGGCAGCTTTTCCTCTGCATAGACCACTTCAACGCTACCCCTGGACTTCCCACCTAAAATCACATCGGCTGACTGCCTTTGGCGCCCCTCCCTGAAGCCAGGCGTTTCGTATTGTCGCCCGTCCAAAACAATACGAGCCGAAGCTATATCGGGGTATTGCCACGCCGGTGGTATCAACTCAACAATCCGCTGAAACACTTCATCCGGGGAGCCGCCAAACGTCTCGAATATCTGATTGATACGGTAGAGGCAACTCAGTTCTTTCACTCGTTCATTAAGAGCTAGAGCTGTTTCTTCGCTTAGCCGTGCATTGGCCTGACTCTTACTCGCCGCTCGTCTGCCTACCACGGATCACCTTGCCTCTGCAAATGTCGTATGGTTTCCTAACGATGCGTCCTGCCTGATTTTGTTCGGTCCAAGTATCTATATGGGCCGTGTGACGATAATACATCATAGCGATAACGCTCGAAAAATCAAGCCCTTGTGGCAATCACCTATCATGTAAAATGTATGTTTTCAGCAAGAATGAGACAGATTTCACTTTGAGTTAGGAGACGGTTTCGGTTCCTTTTTAGAGAATGTACTGTTGTGTCTTTATCTTGCAAACATTGTCCCGGTTGTCCAGCCGACACGCCTAAACAAGTCTCCGGCACGCCTAACTCAAAAATCGGCTATTTTTTGAAACAAAAAAAACCAGCCATAAGTGGCTGGTTCCGCATTATTTAGCAATAGCGGGGGCAGGATTCGAACCTGCGACCTCCGGGTTATGGGCCCGACGAGC
>CAYUIL010000163.1:0-4859 GCA_964444715.1 uncultured Pirellulales bacterium
AATGCGAAACAGCAGGCAAACAAAAAAACACTCAAAAGCGGCAGGACTGCCGCCGGGGACGTTAATATATATCGGCGATAAAAAGTTAGAGAAGCCGAGGATAACGGTTATCGACTATGACGAACAGAGCTTCCAGGAAAAACAACTGCCCAAAATCGAAGACTGCTTCGAATTCAAGGCAAAGCCAACGGTAACCTGGATAAATATCGACGGCATTCACGATACGGAGGTCATAGAAAAAATCGGCAGCCATTACGACCTCCACGCGCTGACGCTCGAAGACATCCTGACAACGGGCCAGCGTCCCAAATTCGAAGACCTCGAAAAACATCTTTTCATCGTGCTCAATATGCTCAGCTTCAGCGATGAAAAACAGCAAATCCAGGCCGAGCAGGTGAGCATCATCCTCGGCCCGAATTTTGTCATCTCCTTCCAGGAAAGCATCGGCGACGTCTTCGAGCCCATCAGGGACAGAATCAGAAACGCAAAGGGCAGAATCAGAAAAATGGGCTGCGATTATCTGATGTATTCATTGATGGATGCGGTCGTGGACGGATACTTCTCAATCCTCGAACGGTTCGGTGAAAAAATCGAGCTTATGGAAGAGGAGCTGGTCGCCAGCGCAAACGAGCAAACACTTAAGCGTATACACCAACTCAAAAGAGAGATGATTTTCCTGCGAAAATCCGTCTGGCCTTTGAGGGAGCTTATAAGCGGCCTCGAACGCAGCGAGTCCGGGCTAATCGCCGAGTCCACGGCGGTATATCTGAGGGACCTTTATGACCACACAATACAGGTCATCGATACGGTGGAGAGTTTCAGGGACATGGTTTCCGGGATGCTGGATATTTATCTTTCGGTGTTGAGCAACAGGATGAACGCGGTGATGAAGGTCCTGACCATTATCGCCACGATATTTATTCCGCTGACCTTTATTGCAGGCGTCTACGGAATGAACTTCAAATATATGCCTGAGCTTGAATGGAAATTCGGCTACGAAGTAATATGGGTGGTTATGCTCATCGTCGCAGTCATTATGCTTATATACTTCAAAAGGAAAAAATGGCTCTAAAACAAATCCCCTGCCGACACCCGGCCTTTAACCGGAATAATGGGGGGAATAATGGGAATAATGGGTGTGGAATAATGGGGACAACCAATTTTTCAAATCATAAATCATAAATCATAAATCATCAATCATAAATAACCCGGCCCAGCCGCCTATTTTGATTCCGCCGTAAAGCGGATGACGGAGGACCCTGCTTCGCTTCCTCCTTCGCCAAGGCTATGGAGGACAGGCAAGCTACGCAGGGCCCCTGTCTACGACTTACAGGGGCAGGCAGAAGACAGAGGACGGAGGAAGGACGAAAGACGATGGGCGATTGACGAAACGAGCAGCGCAACCTTGACCGGATGACGCAACCTTCAACATATTCCCTGTGCTTTCCTGCCCCTGCATGCCTTAGGCCGGGGTGTGGCTAAATAAAAAACAGTGTTAACCAGTGTGAATCCGTGTCTGAAATTCTCTGCGGACAACGTGTCTCCGCGTGCCTGTCCAAATGAAGCGGGCCAGGATAAGCCCCACACCCAAAAGCCCGATCCCGACCCGCCTGTTAAGCTGATTTCGCAGGTAAAAACCAGGATTCACTGCCCCTGCAATATAAATCCACGGACAGGGAGTCCACCAGAGTAGATAGACGAAGGATAACACAGGATTATTGCAGCTTATCAGTGACAATTTACAACAGCGGCTGAGAACAGTCCTTTTTTTTGAATAATCAGCCCAACCCCCGCCCTCCGTCTATGAATCACGAACTTCAATCAAATAGAGAATTATCAATCCGACTTCGCTAAAGCTACGCCGGACAAGTCATAAATCAGAAATCATAAATGCTTTTGCCTGCCATTTTTGTCGTGCGGTCTCGATTGATTGCAAAAAGGCCTGTCTGAATCTTGTAATAGAGAATTGCTCGATGGCGGACTTGCGGGCCTCTTGGCCCATCTGTGTCGCTAATTTATTGTCCTCTAAAAGCGTCATCGCATACTTGCGCAGTTCAGCCGGATTGTCACTTAAAAAGCCGCTTACGCCGTGCTTTACGGGCGAGGTCGGATGATTGTTGCCGATGATGGGCAGCCCCGCCGCCATTGCCTCTGCGCTGGCCATATTGAATCCCGCCTCGTAACGCGGGTCGGCCGTATGAATGTAAAAGCGATGCGTCTGCAAAAGCTTCTTCAAATGCTCCCAGCTCTCGGCTGCCGTTACCGCCGGCATAGTCGGATTGTGCCCCACTAATTTCACAGGCAGCCCCGCGAAGGCCTTTTCGTGAAGTTCCCACATCAAAATCTTTCGCCTGTTCTCGATGAAGTTGCATATCCGCAGCCCGCGCGCCTCTTCGCCCGTGTGCGGATAATACTCGTCGGCATCTATGCCGAAAGACACAACGTCCTCCGTAAACCCCCACGACTGGCCTTTGTTCATCGAGGTTGTCATCGCGTGTCCGCCGATTGCGTTGAGGTATCGGTGCAGCATCTCTCTTAATTCCGCTGGTTTGGTCTTTCCCTTCTCTTCCTCCGCGCGTCCTTCTAAAGTGGAGTGGAGGACTATGAGTTTCGGCTCGTTTCTGGATTTGACATCGAGGAGGTCTGTTATGTTATGTGTTATTATGCAGTAGTAATCGGTTTTGGATTGGAGCGTTTCGGCTAACGGGATAAGCCGGGAGTTTGGCGGCACGGGCCGCATTTGCTCATCCCACCCCGGATTATACCTGCCTTTAAGCCCGACGATGATATCGAGGTTGCAGCCGAGGCAGCCGAGCTGATAAACCCACGGCTCGTGGCAGTTGAACACAAGAAGAGTTTTCGTTTGTATTTGGCCTTGCAGGTCCGTCATATTTGCTCCATCAATACCAGCCGATTTATTTTTTTGCAATTTTTTTTTTAGCCGGCCCGTGTTTATCAGACCTTAAGTAGTGCGTATTAGCATCCCCACCGGCGGTATTACAGGCCCATATCCCCCGCATTTCCCCATCCCCCCGAATCCCTTAAGTTCGCCAGTTTTTCATCGATAATGGCGGATGTAAGCTCACTACGTGCTCGTTGCACGGCAAAAGCGTTAATTCGCAGGGTTGCTCGCATCGGCGATAGAAGAGAGCTGAGGATTTGGTGCAATAGCTTTTTAAGGAGTCAGGACTATGTTAGCGATTAAGAATAACATTATGGCGGCAAACGCTGCTCGCCACTTGAGTCAAAGCTATGACGCCTTGGCTCAGTCGGTAGAGAGGTTGTCGTCAGGCCTGCGCATCAACACAGCAAAGGATGACGCAGCGGGCCTTGCCGTTCGCGAGTTGATGCGGGCGGATATAGCAGTGCTTCAGCAGGGAGCACGTAATGCCCAGGATGGCATAAGTTTAATACAAACAGCCGAAGGTGGTATGCAGAACATCGATAACCTGCTCGTGCGTATGAAACAGTTGGCGGAACAGGCGGCTACGGGGACGTATTCATCCGCTCAGCGTTCCATTATGAACTCTGAGTTTGCTGAGTTGTCCGCCGAAATCACGCGTATAGCCGGCTCAGCAAAGTTTAACGGCACCAGCTTGCTCAACAGCGCGGCCGGCAGCATTGCAGTGAACTTTGGTGGTACCGACGACACGATAACGGTCAGTATGAAGGATGTGACCGCCACGGGGTTGAGCATTAACAGTTTGAGTGTTGACACAGCGGCCAACGCACAATCGGCCCTGGCGACCCTCGACACCGCCATCGGCAGCGCAACTACCGCTCGTGCAGACTTTGGTGCCAAGATGAGTCGTCTGACAACGACAGTGGAAGTGCTTGGCATACAGGCCGAGAACCTGATGACAGCCGAGTCCCGTATATCCGACGTTGATGCTGCTACTGAGATGGCCACAATGACCAGAAACCAGGTCCTTGCCCAGGCCGGTGTTGCGATGTTGGCGCAGGCCAACGCGATGCCCAATATGGCGTTGACGCTGCTGAGATAACACGCGGCAGACAAACACGGCTCATTGAATGAATGGGGGGAGGTGACTGTGGCCACAAGCAACGGTTGCCTCCCCAGCTCTTAAATCACCTGCGTCAAGCCGTCCTGCAGTGGAGGCGGCTGTTCAAATATCCATCGCAAATAGAATTAGGGAATGGTCTGATGAACGGAGTCGACATATACAAGGAGCATGCCGTTGGCACCCAAAGCAAAGGTCGTCTCATTGTTATGCTCTACGAGGGTGCGATAAAGTTTATGAATCTTGCGGTCAAGGAGATGGAGGCCGGAGATTACGCTGCAAAGAGCCAGCATATCGCCAAGGCGCAGGATATAATCAACGAGCTTAACGCCGTCCTCGATATGGATGCAGGCGGCGAGGTCGCCACGAATCTGCGGCGACTTTACTGCTTTATGGACAGGCGACTCTCCGAGGCAAATATCAAGAAAGATCCCCAATTGATTCGCGATATTATCCAACTGATGGAGGAGCTGAATCAGGGCTGGAAGGCCGTCACCGGCTGACAGCTTCTTCGGCACGCCAGACACCCCGGCCTAAGGCATGCCCCGGGCCAACAACCCTACTTCGCCGAAACCAGCTCCGCAGGGCAAGCTTGCCGGGGCCCCTGTCTAAGGCATACAGGGGCAGGCAGGCGGGGCAGGCAAGACGCAGGACGGACATCGGTCATTGAACATCCAACATTCAACATAGGACGCAGAACCTGCCTGCGGCGGACCCGTTTCAAACAAATTACAAACCGCAAAAAGACAAGTCCGCCACACAGATAGCGAATAAATCCACCGCACAAACGGCGGACAAGTCCGCCACACAAACGGCGGACAAGTCCTAAACAGATTC
>CAYUIL010000164.1:0-4851 GCA_964444715.1 uncultured Pirellulales bacterium
AGGATTACCCGCAATACGTCAGCCCCGACCAGATGCTGTCCTTCCAGCTCAACATCCGCGGCAACAGATTCTCATACGGCAACGACTTCGACGGCGTCATCTCCATCACAAACAACTGGTATGAACCGCTCGTTATCTCTGAGAAAGGCCTCTGCAGAGGCCGAATAACAATAGATGCCAATGTCACCGGCGACCTGAACCAGCGAATCGAAAAGCTCATCTCGACCACGACGAGACCCTCGCTGCCCGTCGAGCCGGGACACAGCACCCTTGTCCCCGTCCGGCTGTACTCCGGTCCGCTCAAAGAGCTGTTGCTTAGCCACCCGCAGGCCTCGCTGAGCATCCAGTTCACCGCTTATCTGGACCCCGTCGTGACAAGCGATGGCAGCATAATAAGCGCAATACCCGGTATAAAACCCGCAACGGTCCAAATCGAACGCCCGCGCGTCGAAATCACCACCGAATTTCTGCAGAACCGTTTCAACTCGCTGTCGAAGGGCAAGCAAGGCCCCAAAATCAGAGCCGTCCGGCTTTTTGCCGGCCTGCTGTTGGAATCCCGCGCCCATTTGGGAACACAGTCGCCATCGACTTCGAATGACCTGAATCCCAAAATGGGTACGGGACAACCGTATAAACTCGCCAGCGCGGACTGGATGACCCCTATGTTAAAGTCGGCTCTGGTCCACGGCTTAACCGACAGCGACTGGGTGGTTAAGGTGCACAGCATTGCTGCGATTGCCGATTTGCCGCTCGATTACGAACTAATCAACGCCGCCGCACAGGGACTGAATGACCAGCACTGGCCGGCCCGTATGATGGCTGTCTGGCTATTGGCTCAAAAACAGGGCGACAGCTTCAAAAAGGTCCTCGACCACACCGCCCAGTATGACAGCAGCAAATTCGTCCGCAATATGGCCCTCGCCCTTGGCGCAAAAGTCCCCGAACTAAACCAGGTGCTCGAACAACCTTTCCTCGACCTGCTCCGCCAGGAACCCAACTCCGACAGCAACAGTCTCTAAAACCCTCCCGCCGCAGAGGTGGCGGCGGATTGGCCTGACACCTCAAAAACCAGGAAAATTTCAAGAAAATTTGCTTTGTATTACGATACCGATTATGTAACATTTTTGCCACAAAAGCACAAAGACACAAAGATTGATAAATGATGATTGATGATTCAAAAACCGCCAACAACAAAAAATTATCAATCATCAATAATCAATAAAAAATAAGGATTTGTGTCCTGGTGTCTTCGTGGTAAATATAAAATCGACAGAATTAATGATTAGTGTGGAAAGGGTTATGTAATGCCTGCAAAAGTTGACAGGGAAAAATGCACTGGTTGCGAGGCCTGCGTCGAGGAATGCCCCAGCGGGGCCATCTCGATGGATGAAGGAAAAGCAAAGATTAATCCGGAGGCCTGCATCGATTGCGGCGTATGCATCGACGCCTGTCCAGAACAGGCAATCAGTATGGATTAAGAAACAGATGACAGAAGACGAAGAACCCGGCTTCGCCTCCGGCTACGCCGAGGTGAGCAGAAGATGGAAATCAGAGGACAGAATACAATCATCCGTTATCCGTCTTCCGTCATCCGAACAGGCCCCATCGTCTAGGCAGGCCCAGGACACCGGGTTTTCAACCCGGCAACAGGGGTTCGAATCCCCTTGGGGCTATTCGATTTATGATTTTTGATTTCTGATTGATGATTTTCAATTCAGGGCTTGCCTGCCCCAGCACGTTTTAGGCGGGGGTTCGCCGAAGGCGAATTCGAATCCCCTTATTTTCGATTTACGATTTTCGATTGCGGACTTGCCCCGGCACAGCCGAAGCCCACCCACTCCAGAGATTCCCAGCCATTCGCAAAACGACCATCCAGACCTCGCGCAGAACCTATTGAGCTACAGACGGTTCAGGTTTCGCCTGCCCGGAGGGAGCAACATCTCGCCCCTCTATCTTCACCAGCATACTAAGTGCCGTCTCGTTCTCCGGGTCTAACTCCAGCACATAACGCAAATGAGGCAGGGCTTCTTGTGCGCGCCCGGTCCGGTGCAGCGAAAAAGCCAGATGAAGTCGGGCGTTTATGAACGTGGGCCTGATTTCCACAGCGCGGCGGAACCACGGAATGGCCTCCGCCAATCGCCCCTGTTTCACCAGGCACAGCCCGAGGTTGTCGTGAGCATCAGCGAAGTCCGGTGCCAGACGCACGGCGCGCCTCAGGTAGTCCTCTGCCACCTGCACAGGACCCTCGTTTATGCGCATAACACCAACCATATTCAGGATAGACACGTTTTTCGGGTCGAGCTCCAGCACCCGCTCATAGATAGGCGCCGCGGCCTGAATGCCGCCCGGCCCCAAGGCCCTGAGACGGGCCAGAAATTGCAGGGCCTGTTGATTGTCCCGGTACATATCCACAAGGGTCTGGACGTAATGCGGCACCTGCTCGTAGATACGGCGCATCCGCCGGTAACGCACATCATCCGGCAGCACAGCATAAGCCCTCTCCAACTGGCCCAGCAAGGCCAGGCGATTGACCCCGGCTCGCAGGGCGAGAGCTTCACGTAGCTGCTTTGCCTCCTGCTCGAAGCCCGTGTTGGTCAGGTAGGGCCAGACGTCCTCCATCGGCTCGATGAAGTTCACATTATTAAGCAACGCGCCCTTTGAGTAGCGTGTTTCATACTGGGTAAGGGGGAAGTCGTCCGTATTGACCGGCCCTTCACCCGCCCATTGCCGTAGTGTCTCCTCCGCGCAGAGGAACGTATCGAGAAAGCCGGCCGGAGTATGCAGGCCAAACGGCTCCAGGTCCCGGCGCAGCGGTTCGGCGTTAAGCCGGTCCCGCAGTTTCGTCACGTCTATCTTCAGCGGCCCCGGCGTGGCGGCAAGCAACGAGTAGGAGCCGGATCGGCATTGCTCGTCTATCCCGTGGGTAATCCACAAGCTGGCGTGAGGGAATACGGACTGGAACGTGCGCACGATAATCTTGAACTCGGCCGCGCACAGCCCTTGCGTCGGTACCCACTCGACAAAGACGCCGTCGTCCGTCAGGTGCTCGCGCACCAGGCGGTAGAACTCCTGTGTATAAAGCACCCAACTGTCGCCGCTCTTGGGGTGGGTGGCGTCCGAGACAATCACGGGCCACTTGCGGCGCGACATCATTATATAGTTGCGGCCGTCATCTACCACGACATGCGCCCTGGGGTTTTGCAGCAGACCATTGTTTTCCTCCGAGAGCATACTCGCGGCCTCCACCACGCTGCTCTCCAGGTCCACTATCGTGAGAGACCTCACCTCGGGCACCAGCGACGCCGCCCCTGCGGCAACGCCGCCGCCGAAGCATATCATCAGCACCTCGTCCGGGTTGGGGTGAAGCATACAAGCCAGGTCGCCTATCATTTTGAAGCAGAGTTGATGGGCGTAGAGGAGGGGCACCTCGGACACACCGTTGATGTAAACCGTCTTGCAATTGTTCACGCGGTTACGGGTCACGATGGCCGTGCCCGTCCGGCCTTCGCGGTAGAAGAGGATATCCGTGTGCTTAGCCAGGTTAAAGTCCGTGGCCAAGAACACTCGCTGACACAGATTCGATGGCACTAAGGCAAACAACAGAAGCAAAGCCACGGCATAAACGACGGCTGTTCCCGCCGCCAGCCGCCAGTTTCCCTTCGCCACACCGGCCAGCAGTGCCAGCCCCATCGCGCCATACAGCACCGATGCGAGCATAATGCTCATCTGGATGCCCATCATCGGCACGAGCACAAACACCGGCAAGAGCGCTCCCAGCACCGTCCCTGCCGTATTGACCGCGAAGAGCAATCCCGTCCGACGACCGAGCGTCTGGACGTGGCGCCCATATACGGCACACAACAGCGGGAACGCTATGCCCATCAGCACAGTCGGGAGGAACACGGTGACAAGGGCCATACCTCTCGCTTGTAGCGGCGGAGGCGGCCCGCCGGCGAAAACAAACGCGCTGGTTATGAACGTCGCCGGCACCGACAGGGCCAGCAGCATCTCCACCAGCCCCATCGCCCTTGCGGGCCGCCGAATCCACCTCGCCAGCAGACCATAGACCAAGCTGCCCAGTCCCATACCGAGCAGGTAAATGCACAGGATTGTGGGGAACACGTAAGTCGAACTAACCAGGAACGCCATATAGCGTATCCACAGGACCTCACACACCAGCCCTGCCAGACCGTTCAGAAACGCCACGGTCAGCAGTAACGACCCGGGAGCCACCGGTTCTGACCCGGTCGGCTCGAACTGTTTCGCCTCGGCTGGAGCAGGAATGGTCGCGCGGGCTATCGGCCTCGATAAGGCAAGGGCTGCAACGGCAATCACAAAGTTGACACCGACGGCCACCAGGTTCGTCTCGCGCAAGCTGAGCGTGTCTGCCATCCAGAACCCACCCGCCAGACAGCCGAAGGCGGCGCCAAGCGTGTTTACGCAATACAGCACGCCGATGCGTGAACCGATGCTCCGGTCGGACTCTGTCACCGCACGCACCAGCAGGGGCAGCGTCATTCCCATCAGCAAACACGGCACCACCAGAATAGCAAAAGATAACCCAAAGCGCACCAGTGTGCTGGCTAACAGCGAGTCCGGCGACAGCACAGGCAGTGTCGGCACGACCAATCTCAGCCAGCCAAGCGCAGGCGGAATCGCCAGGGCGCAGGCCGCCACTGCCGCCTGAGCCAAGCCGTAGGCCGCTGCCCGCTGCGTGATACGGTCTGCCAGCCGGCCGCCGAGCAGTCCGCCAAGCCCGAGGCCGGCCATATACGCACAGAGCACGATACTGATGGCGTAAGAACTGTTGCCGAAAACCGTTACGAACTGCCGGCTCCAAACCACCTCGAA
>CAYUIL010000165.1:0-4826 GCA_964444715.1 uncultured Pirellulales bacterium
CGACGAAGATAGCGAACCTGTTGGTGAAATCGCCGGGCAAAGAGCCGTTTATGCAGAACCCGGTTGCAATTATCTTAGACGCCGAGGCGAACCCGACGACGAAAAGCTGGGCGGTGAACAGGGCGGAGATTACAAGTCCGAACATAAAGATTACAGGCAAAATCCAGCAGAAGGTCGAGGGCGAGACGAGCAATATAGAGGGAAACTCGCAGCTTGATTACGACTGGAAGACACTGAGCACGATGCTTTCATCCTTTATGCCGAGCGCGCTGGTAATAGAGGGCAAGCGGAAGGACGCTATCAGTTTTGCGAGCAAGTATCCGACAGGCAAGGCCGATGCGATGCTCGCGAACCTGAACGCCCAGGCGAAGATGGGCTTCGACAAGGCGGGGTATATGGGGCTGAATATCGGCGCGACTAACGTGGATATAAAGGTGGACAAGGGATTTTTGACGATAGCGCCGTTTACGGCGGTTGTGAACAACGGGCAATTTAATTTCGGGGGTTCAGCGGACTTCAAGAAAAAGCCGGCGCTATTCAGGACGCCGGGGCCGATGCACATTGTCAAAGACGTGCAGATAAATGACGAGGTGATGAACAATCTGTTAGCAAGAATAAACCCGGTCTTTGCGGGTGCGAGCCAGACCAGCGGGAGCGTGAATTTCGATTGCGAGGTAATGGTTATCCCGATAGTCGGGGGCGGGGCTGAAAATGCCGACATTGCGGGGACGATTTCGCTTACGCAGGTGAGGATGCAGCCGACGGGATTACTGGGGGCGATATTAGCGGCGACCGGCGGGTCGGGCGGGGACGTGATGATGATTCACCCGACGCCGTTCACCGTCAAGGATGGATACGTGCGATACACGGATATGCAGATGGACATCGGCAGTATGCCAATCAACTTCGGCGGCGTCGTGCCGTTAGACCCGGACAAGCAAATTGAGAACCTTAGTATCATCCTGCCGGTTACAGGGATGGGCAAAATGGTCAAGGTCGGCAAAGAGGAGGGCGCACAGAGGGTAACGGCATACGTGAAAGGGACGCCGCGACATCCGAAGCTCGACCTGGGGAAGATGCTCCAGGAGCAGGCGATACAGACGGGGCTTGAGCTGCTTCTGGAAAAGGCGGGGAAGAAATAGGATGCCCGTTAATGTGCCCACCTGCGGTGGGTAACCCCCCAATAAATTGGGGGGCTAAATTTGAAAGGGAAGCGAGATGTTTGAGAAACTTTTATCTACGCCGAGTGCGCAGTTGGGCAGGGTAGGGCGATTTCTGGTTATTCAGTTGAAGCTGTGGATTCACTGTTTTCGGCTGCTGGGGAAAAACCGAGCGGGGCAGCAGGCGGCGGCGCTGTCGTATTATACGATGTTCGGGCTTGTGCCTTTGGCGGTTGTGATGCTGATGGTATTTCAGTTTTTGCCGACGTATCAGGACGCCGGGCAGAAGCTTAAGGACGCGATGTACACGCAACTGCATCTGTCGACAATCGAGTATCCGGACCCTGCCAATCCTAATACCTCGATAAAGCTGACGGACAATCTGGACGTGATAGTTGCCAAGGTTTTCGCGGGGTTCAACCAGGGCAGGATAGCGATAGTCGGCGCGATAATTATTATTCTGGCGGCGCTGTTGCTACTATCGACGATTGAAAGGGTGTTCGACCGTATCTGGGGCGTGGGCAGAGGCAGAAGCATAGTGCACAGGATAGTCAATTACTGGGCGATATTGACGCTTGGGCCGCTGCTTTTGGCGACGACGATATACGTTGCGACGAAGTATTCGGCCATAAACGAGCTGCAAAGGACGGTGCTTTCGCATACGACGCCGGTGGTGGTTTCATACTTAGCGTCGGTTGCAGTGTTCTTCCTGCTTTATCTTCTTCTGCCGAACACGAGAGTCAAGGCGCTGGCGGCAATGTGGGGAGCGATTGTTGCGGCGCTTGTGTGGACCTTCGCCAAATGGGGGTTCAAGCTGTACGTGGTAAAGTTCATTCCGTATAACGAGGTTTACGGCGCCCTTGGGCTGATACCGCTGGGCGTGTTCTGGATTTGTCTTAGCTGGTTTATTGTCTTGTTCGGGTTGCAGTTGACGTTTACGACGCAGCATTTAAGCACGCTGGATGCCGCGGAGATTGCGGCGGCGCAGAAGCGTGAGGAGTATTTTATCGCCAATGATTTAACGGTGATGAATATAGTGGGCGAGATAGCGGCTGGTTTCGAGGAAGGGATGGGACCGGTTGAGGCGGGGGCGATAGCCGGCAAGCTGGCTATTCCGGGGGAATTAGTGGAAAAGATTTTGTCGCATCTGATGACCACCGGCATATTGGTTCGGGTTTCGGAGCCGAGGGACGGATACCTGCCCGCGAAGGCCCCTGCGAGTATGAAGCTATCTGAAATTGCAGGTGCGATTGCGCAGGCGGGTTTTGGGCAGTCAACAAGTGTGCCGGCGGGCCTGCGGCAGGTGGCTGATTCGCAGCGTGAGGCGCTGGCGAAGTATACGGTGAAGGAGATTGTTAGTAAGCCCCCCGAATAAATCCGCCATAGGCGGGCAAGTTTCGGGAGCTAAACATTCTCGATACCGGATACTCGATTAAGGCCAGGTGCTTCATAGTGCGTGGTGAAGGGCAGCGGCGGCATTGTAAAGGAAGAATAAGCCGAAGAGCAGCATTGCTACGGCGCAGATTTTCAGGACGATTTGCTGAATTTTCGGGCCTAAGAGTGTCGTGCCGTGAAAACTTGCCAGTGACAATGCCGTAACCCAAATCAAATCGACAAGCCAGTGAACTATTGCAAAAAGCGCGAAGGCATATAGGCCGAATTTAGTTGCGTCGGTAGCAAGCGCCAAGCCCACTGTTGCCCACCAAATCAGAAAATAAGGATTGGAGGCCGTTAGAACAATTCCTGCAATAACGGGTTTGTCATTCTTTGCGCCCGTTTTGGGGTCGATGTGTTTCGTCGAGGTTTTGAACATTGAGGCAGCCATATAAATGAGGACGATGCCGCCTGCGGCGCTGATACCAATTTGTGTCGCGTTTTTTTGGAAAATTGAGCCGAGGCCGAGGATGATGAGAAGCATCAGGGGAAATTCGATGATGCCGTGGCCGACGGCCAGAAGCACTCCTGCCCAGCGGTTGCGTGCGCCCATTGAGATTGCAGTCGCCGTTACCGGCCCCGGCTGAACCGCGCCGGAAAAGGAGATGATGAAGACCTGAATCAGGAAAAGCACCAGCGTCATTGAGGGACCCGCATCATTCACCAATGATTTTGACGAGCACGCGTTTTTTTCGTTTTCCGTCGAATTCGCCGTAGAAGATTTGCTCCCAGGGGCCGAAGTCGAGTTTTCTGTTTGTTACAGCGACGACGACTTCGCGGCCCATTATCGTTCGTTTGAGATGGGCGTCGGCATTGTCTTCGGCGGTGTTGTGGCGATACTGTGAATATGGTTTTTCGGGGGCGAGTTTCTCCAGCCAGGTTTCAAAATCCTGATGGAGGCCCGGCTCATCGTCGTTGATGAATACGGAGGCGGTGATGTGCATAGCGTTGACCAGGCACAGTCCCTCTTTGATGCCGGATTCGGCGAGACACTGCTCAACCTGCGGGGTGATATTGATAAAGTCCCTGCGGTGCGGCGTATTGAACCAAAGTTCTTTTCTGTATGTTTTCATCTGTTTGTAACTCCAGCCGGTCTTGAGTTTTGGGGCATTTTAACGGATTTTTGTGGATGAGGAAATAATATCTTGCAAATGGCTGCGCAGATAATTATGTTATTGCGGCCTGGTAAGGGGACTATTATGAAGAAGGAAGCGGTATTTTGGGATGTGGATACGCAGTATGATTTTATGCGGCCTGAGGGGCGACTTTATGTGGCAGGTGCCGAGGGGATAATTGACAACGTGAACGAGGCGAGGCGTTTCGCGCTGGAGAACGGTTACTCGATAATCGCTTCGGCGGACTGGCACAGGGAAGGCAATAAGGAGATTTCGAATAAGCCGGATTTAAAAAACACTTTTCCTGCGCACTGTATGGCGGGCAAGCCCGGCAGCGAGAGGGTCGGGTATCTTGGGGAACTGCCGATTGACGTTGTGCCAAATGAACGGATGAACGACGACGACCTGCGAAAACTAATAGATAAGAAGCAATTTCACGTAGTGACAAGGAAAGAGGAACTGAATCCTTTTTCGAATCCGAATATGGCGAAAATTCTGGAGTTGTTGAAGCCGAGAACGGTAGTAGTTTTCGGAGTGCCGCTGGATTTGTGCGTGCGCCAGTTAGCAGAGGAACTAATCAAACGCGGGGGCATTAAGTTGTACCTGCTGCGGGATGCAGTGAAGGCATTGGGGCTTAAGGGGGACGATGAGGTGATAGAGGAATTAAAGAGTAAAGGCGTTGAGATTATATCGGTTGAGGATTTGGAGAAGAAATTTTGAGATAACAACGGATTGATTGGCGGGGATGGTGTTTGTTGAGTGCGAGGGGTTTGGGGGGTATAATCGAGGGGTTTTGGAGTAGGTGGCGGTCTGGGTATTAAATGGCGAAGTTTGAGCTGAACAGCGCGATGAGGCCCGCGGGGGACCAGCCGGAGGCAATAAGCCGGCTGAATGAGGGACTGCGCACGGGCAAAAAGTTTCAGACGCTGATGGGGGTGACGGGGTCGGGCAAGACATTTACGATGGCCAACGTCATCGCGGCGTATAATCGGCCAACGCTTGTGATATCGCACAATAAAACCTTAGCGGCGCAGCTTTATGAGGAGTTCAAGGAGTTATTCCCGGCAAACGCGGTTGAGTATTTTGTGAGCTATTACGATTACTATCAGCCGGAGTC